>NZ_JAFNOP010000007.1:0-188009 GCF_026536195.1 Gilliamella sp. B2969 | reverse complement strand
CAGGACGTGGTACAGTAGTAACAGGTCGTGTAGAGCGCGGTGTAATCAAAGTAGGTGAAGAAGTTGAAATCGTTGGTATCAAACCGACTACAAAAACAACTTGTACTGGTGTTGAAATGTTCCGTAAATTACTTGACGAAGGTCGAGCAGGTGAAAACGTAGGCGTATTACTACGTGGTACTAAACGTGAAGAAATCGAACGTGGTCAAGTATTAGCTAAACCAGGTTCAATCACACCACATACAGACTTTGAATCAGAAGTTTATATTTTAAGTAAAGAAGAAGGCGGACGTCATACTCCATTCTTCAAAGGTTACCGTCCACAGTTCTACTTCCGTACAACTGACGTAACAGGTACTATCGAGTTACCGGAAGGTGTAGAAATGGTAATGCCAGGCGATAATATCAAAATGACAGTATCATTAATTCACCCAATTGCGATGGCAGAAGGTTTACGTTTTGCGATTCGTGAAGGTGGTCGTACTGTTGGTGCGGGTGTTGTTGCTAAAGTTATTAAATAATTTTAGATAATAACAAGAGCACGATGAGTGCTCTTAATTAGCTCAGAAGCAGGTGCACAATGTGCACCTGTTTTTTTATCCAATGAAAAAGAAAGCAAATTGACATCTACAATACAATATCGGTTAACAATCCTTTTTTGATTGTCTTATTGTGACTGTAATAATGATGTTTTATTCAATATCTTGATTGATGGCATCAAGGATTTGTTGATTCAGATTTAAAAAATCGTCCGTATTTAAGGTAGATTTATTTCTTGGCCGCATTTGATTAACAGGAAAAATTGCTTTAATCCCTTTTTGTTTCACTGACAATAATACAATTCTATCAGAAAGATAAATTGCCTCTTCAACATCATGAGTAATAAAGATTACAGTGAGTCGATGTTGTTCCCATATTTTAGTCAATAATGTTTGCATTTGATGACGAGTAATTGCATCTAGTGCACCAAATGGTTCATCCATTAATAAAATCTTAGGACGATATGAAATCGCTCTCGCCAACGCAACACGTTGTTTCATACCACCTGATAATTGATTAGGATAAACCTTAGCAAACTTAGATAAATTGACTAACTCAAGGTGTTCTTTGGCAATATCACGGCTTTCGTGGCCAGAGTAACCGGCAGCTGAAAGCGCAAATTCAACATTCTGTTGGACAGTAAGCCAAGGTAATAAAGTGTAAGATTGAAAAACCACACCACGATCAAGCCCAGGGGTATAAATGGGTTTATCATCCACAAAAACTTCACCACTATCATAAGATTCTAAACCTGCGATAATCGATAATAGCGTGCTTTTACCACAACCTGAAGCGCCAACAATTGAAACAAATTCATTATCATTAACCGATAAATTTATATCACTTAACACATTGCGCTGATGCTTACCTAAACAAAAACTTTTATTCAGATGTTTGATAGTTAAGCTCGCCATTATTTTGACCTCACATTATAGCGGAATAGTATTTTTTCAAATAGGCGCATTAACTGATCTGTTATTAATCCCAATAAACCTAAAATTAAAATATAACCAATGATAGTATCCGTTTGAAAATAACGCTGTGAAAGTAGAATTCGATAGCCCAAACCCGATGTTGCCGCCACTAATTCAGCAACAACTAACCAAGTCCATGCCCATCCAAGACTAATACGTAAGGTATCCCAAATAGCTGGCAAAGCCGATGGAATAACAATCTTGAAAAGAATTTTACTTTCACTCATACCTAACGTTCGCCCTAAACCAATAAAATCGGCAGGCACACGTTTAGTCGCATCAATCACCATTAAAACTTGTTGAAAAAAAGTACCAATCCAAATAATGATAAATTTTTGCTGATCGCCAGTACCGAACCATAAAATGGTTAATGGTACAAACGCTACAACAGGCATATATCGAATAAAATCAACTAATGGCTCAATAATGGCTTTACCAACAGCAAAACAGCCAGCTAACACACCAATGATAATTGACATAATTGACGAAATAATAAAAGCGGTAAGAATTCGATAAACACTGACTTGAATATCAGAAATTAATGTACCATTATCCCATAAAACAACCAGCCGCTGCCAAACCGATGGTGGGGAAGGAATAAATATAGGTTGGACTAAACCGTAAGTTGTCACCCCCCACCATAACACCAAAAGTAAGCCAAATGTCACTATTGAAATTGTTAACATACTACGGCGCGAGAGCTGCCTACCTATTGTAAATATACGCTGTGACGTGTGTTTGCCTTGTAAGGACTTTTTAGATACCATTATTGCAACTCAACTACTCATACTTAATAAATACTAACAATTTAAATACTCACTTTGATACCTAGTGAGATAAATTATCAACAAATCGACTATCAATAACATTTTCATAGCTTATTGGTTGCATAATCATACCTGCTGAGGTAGCCGCTTTTAATATTTGTGCAAATGTATTTTGTTTAAATGCACCATTGAATTGCTGATTATTATCAGCAATAGATAGATATTCGACGCCATCAAAAGCAGTGGTGATTTCTTCCGGTGACTCACCAATACCTTTTGCAATAATTGCTCGTCCATCTTGTGTATGTTGATGATAATAACGTACAGCATCATTCCAACTCTTAACGAGTGCATAAACTTTGCCTGGATTTTTTTCAATTACTTCGTTACGAACAACAAAGGCATCACTAATCAAACCCGGAACTTGCGTGCCATCATATAATACTTGAATAGAAGCATCATTTGCTTTACTTACAGTAATATATGGCTCATAAGTTACAGCGACATTGACGCGTTTAGTGATTAATGCAGAGCCTGCTGAAGCTGCTGGCATGGGTACGGGGCTAATTTGATCCCATGCTATGTTGGCTTTGTCTAACGCATTACGTAATAAGATATCGCTGGTGGTACCTTCTTCATAAGCTATAGACTTACCTTTTAAATCTGCTAATGTTTTGATGCTTGGCTCAACTAAAATAGCATCTGAAGTTTTACTGGTATCAAGTAATAAAATAATTTTAACTGGAATGCCTGCAGCTACCATACTCATAGCGGTATGGGTTGCCACATTCGCACCATCAATTTGTCCGCTGGCTAAAGCCGCATTAATATCTTTATCTTCAATAAAATTGATCATCGATACATTGGTTAAACCATTTTCGTTAAAAAAACCTTTTTCTTTAGCAATATACCATTGTCCATAACCAAGCCAAGGTTGAATACCAATAGTGACATTTGGTGATTCTGGTTGTGGGATTTGATCGGCAGTTGCTAAAGGATGAAAGAATATAGCGATGAACGTTAAGATTAAGGACGATAATTTTATTACGATTTTTTTAAGCATAACTATAACCAATTAAAAAATATTCAATATGGTTTTAATATAACCGATTTTTTAGCATAACAGCAAGATAGATCTAAGATATTGCCATATAACAAATTACAAAAGCTGATTTAAGTGATAATGCACTTAGAAGTTTAATGATACAAATAAGACCCTTTACCGAAGAATCGTTGAGTCACTATTTGCAAGTAATGATATTAAATATCACAAAGCATAAACTTATCACTATTTTGGATTGAATAATAAATAATCTCTACCCTTATCGTTGAATTGACGACAATCATGAATTTTTGCATGAATTGACCTCATATTAGATGACGTTCAAAACATCATTATCATGACTTAATAACGTTTTTTTGCTATAGTAGACCCTATTTTATTCAATTTGGATTAATCATATATTATGGAATCTATACCTAACTGCCCTAAATGCCATTCAGAACATACCTATCATGATGGTACTTTTTATGTTTGTCCTGAATGTGCTTATGAGTGGGACCCAAACCAAGCGACTGAAGCATCTGACGCCCTTCAGGTAAAAGATAGTAATGGAAATTTACTGGCTGATGGCGATGATATTATTTTAATTAAAGATCTTAAATTAAAAGGATCATCAACTGTGCTGAAAAAAGGGGCTAAAGCAAAAGGCATTCGTTTAGTTGAAGGCGATCATGAAATCGATTGTAAAATTGATGGTATGAAAATTATGCTAAAAGCCTGCTTTGTCAAAAAAGCTTAGTCAATAAATGTTTGTAATACTGATCTTATCAGTATTACAAACACTTCAATAGGTAAAATACTTACCCCTATTTTGTTATTAAAACTTTTTATAAAATTAAAATACCTTTCGCATGTTCGCGTTAACAACAATCACCTTTACGATCATCTATATGCTTATCATGCTGAAAAATTACCATTATTAACTATTAGGTTAATACCCCAGCTTGTAAATTGATGATAAATTTAATTGATTGCAACACATTAACGAAAATAAAGATACTGAAAAAAGTGATAATAGCATTGTTGTTAGGCTTTACATCAGCCCCATAGAAAAAACCATTAATGAATATCATGCTTGATTATCTAGGTTGGCATGAAAATTAATAGTCTAGCTAAACTAAATTTAAATTAAAAATAAATATTATATAAGGGACGATAATCACATCATCCCTTAATTATTTATCCTTGATAACTCTTTTTATCTAAAAAATTATAGCTGGAGTGATTTATATGTAAATATAGCTATTGCTTACAAGCAATATAATTAATTTTTCCTATTTTGTTTTCATAGCCATCATAACCGACTCCACCATTAACACTATGTACAACAAAGTGCCTAACTTGGCTTATCACTGTACTATTTATTAAGTTAGCATATAACCCTATCAATTTTAGATTTAATTACTATCACTTAAACCCAAAAGCATGGTTGAAATATGTTCAAACATTTGTTCAAAAATAGATTCGGCAAAAACAGGCAATGTTGAAATCAGGTAAGTTAACATGGTCAGTCCCAATAATAAGGTCACCGGATAGCCGACCACAAAAATGGATAATTGTGGTGTCATTCTGTTTAATAAACCAAGCGCGACGTTAATTATCAACAACAATGTCATTAACGGAAGGGCTAACATAAGACCATTAACAAATAATGATGCGCTAACTTCAATTAAAACTAAATAGCCATTTTGTTTTAAAGGGGTAAAGCTAATTGGAATGATATCAAAGCTATTAGCCAAGCCATATAACAACCACAAATGACCATTTAAACTTAGAAACATTAACAGTGCGATTATATTAATTAAGCGCGATAATACCGAGGTTGCAGGGCCACCAATTGGATCAAAAAAAGTCGCCATACCAAGTCCCATTTGCATACCAATTAATTCACCCGAAAACCTGACTGCCATAAATGCTAACTGCATAGTAAAACCTATCATGGCACCGATGACAATTTGTTGAAAAATAATAGCAACCCCGATAAAAGAGTAGATCCCTAAGGTATTATCAGCCTCAGGCAAGGGTAAAAGTATAGTAATAAATAAAGCTAAACCAATCTTAAGTCGCTTAGGGACCTCTTTTTCACCGGTAATGGGCGCAACCATAATCAATGCTAAAATGCGTACAAATGGAAAAAAACACTGTTTTATCCAAGTAAACAAATCAATATTAAGTAATTGCTGAATATTAAAATCCATTAAGCCTAACGCGTTAAGTTTGGAATATCGGTAATAACGATTCGAATATAATCAATCATTGTTGATAACATTGATGGACCTAAAATAATGAGTACTAAAACTACTGCCAAAATCTTTGGGATAAAAGACAATGTCATTTCATTAATTTGAGTTGCCGCTTGTAACAAACTAATAATCAACCCAGTAATGAGTGCAGCAAGGAGTAAAGGACCAGCAAGCAAGCCTGCCACTTTTATCGCTTGCATCGCTAATGTACTGATATATTCAGATGACATAACACTCCTCAACTAAAAAAACTTTGCGCCAACGATCCTAATAATAAGTGCCACCCATCGGCTAACACAAACAGCATGATTTTAAAGGGTAAAGATACCGTTGCTGGTGGAACCATCATCATACCGAGCGCCATGAGTGTGCTTGCTACCACTAAATCAATCACTAAAAAGGGAATAAAAAGCGTAAAACCGATTTGAAAAGCAGTTTTAAGTTCACTCACCACAAACGCGGGCACCAATATTTTTAAAGGAATTTCATCACGCGTTGCAATATCACCTGAATGAGACATGTTTACAAATAACGCTAAATCATCTTCACGGGTTTGAGTTAACATAAACTCTCGTAATGGTTGACTGGCTGTAGATAAGCCCTGATGCAGGGTAATTTGGTTTTGAGAGTAAGGTAAATAAGCATCTTGATAAATTTTATCAAATACCGGTGACATAATAAAAAATGTCATAAACAAGGCAATACCTAATATAACTTGATTAGGTGGTGCTGACTGGGTGCCAAGTGCATTACGTAACAAACCTAATACAATAATAATCCGCGTAAAACTGGTCATTAACAGCAAAATAGCGGGAATGAAGGTCAATAGTGTAATAAATACTAGCGTTTCAACCGGCAATGACCAACTTTGCCCACCTTGCGCTGTGGGTTCGGCAATTAAAGAAAACGGCGAAACGTCAGCCTGACATAATTGACTGAATAATAATAAGCTAAGTAAAAAAACGATTTTTAACTTCACTCGTTATTACTCCTTTTCGAACTTAATGTAGACAGTAATAGTTGATGAAATAAATTATTTTTACTTGATTCTTTGCTTGCGGTAGATTGGGATAATAACATTTCAGTACGTTGTTCATCTATCGTATGTAATAACGTCATTTGTTGTGCGCTCACCCCGACAACCAATAATTGGTGATCAACATGTACTAAAATAATGCGTTCTTTTGGACTTAAGTTATAGGTAGATTTAACCTCAATTAACTGCTTTGTCTTTTTTTTCCAACTCAGCCGCTTGACCATCCAACCTAATAACAAAATAACGCTAATAACTAAAACAAAGGATAGACCCATCGATGTTGCAATTTGTGTATACAGGTTCATTTCTGATGAAGAAGGCACGATATGCTCACTTGTGGATATTGCTTGAGATGTATGTTGATTGTTGCTAGACATTAACGACTCAATCTACGTACACGTTCAGAAGGTGTAATAATATCAGTAATTCGCACACCATAATTATCACCCACCACCACAATTTCACCTTGTGCAATTAAATAACCATTAATCAATATATCTAAAGGTTCACCGGCTAAACCATCTAATGCAATAACTGAGCCTTGCGTTAAATTTAAGAGATCTTTAATCGCCATTTTGGTTCGGCCCAATTCAACACTTAAATTCACAGGAATATCTAAAATCAAATTGATATCTTGCTTTTTGATTTCGGTTTGTTGTGGTGAAAGTGTTTCAAAAATAGTTTGTTTACTCACTGATTCATCAGCCACAGCGGACGTTTGATCCTCATCATGAGTTGATTTGCTATCAGTCATTAAGTGCTCCTTCATTCAGTTGTTCTAAAACAGGATTAATTACCTGTTCGACTTGAATTGCATATTGTTTATTCACTTTACCATAGTGACCTTTTAGCACTGGCACCCCGCCAACAGTGACATCAAGATGTGTAGGCTTTTCAATTACTAAAATATCATTCACTTTTAAGGCTAAAAGTTTATTGACTGTGGTATGGATATGAGTAAAGTTAGCCACTAATTCAACGGTTGATTGTTTAATCCCACTGGTTAACGAACTCATCCAAACATTATCATCCTGATACGTTTGTTGTTCCACTGGCGGTTTTATTAGTAATTCTTTGATGGGTTCAACCATTGCATAAGGAATACAGATACAAAATGTAGCTTTACAATTACCGATTTCGACTTTGAATGTGGTTGTTAATACAACATCATCCGGCGAGCTGGTAATATTGGTAAATTTACTTTGGATTTCAGAACGAATATATTCAGTTTCGATTGAATATATATCTGCCCAAGCATTTTGATAGATAGTTAAAGCGAGCTCTAATACTCGTTTTATAATTTGTTGTTCAGTATGAGTAAATTCTCGCCCTTCTGTTTCAACTTTAGAGAGGTGACCATCACCGCCAAATAAAGTATCGACAACAATAAACACCAGTTCTGGGGAAAATGAAAATAAACTCGTCCCCCTTAGTGGATTAAGATGGACTAAATTTAGATGATTTGTTGCTGAAATTGCCGAAAACTCTTTAAATGTTTTGGGCTCAATCGGGCAAGCAATAACATCGGTGTTACGGCGAAGTAAATTAAATAAGCCAATGCGAAACTGGCGTGAAAAACGTTCATTAATAATTTCTAAAGCGGTTAATCGCTCAGGAATAAAACTATGTTTTACCGATAAATCATAGGGTTTGACTTCAACCTTTTTACCAACAGATTGCTGAGAATCAATCAAAATATCGGATTGAGCCTCTGCTGGGTTATGAGTAAACTCAGCATCTGGAGTTAGATTAATGTCAACTGTTGATTCTTGCTTATCAGACATAATACTTACCGAAGTATAAAATCAGTAAATAGCACTTCATCAATTTTTACAGAATGTTTTGCGTCATATTGACGAGTTAACGTCGACTTAATCTTTTCTTGTAAATCAGTTTTACCGTTCTCTTTTTTAAGATTATTAACATACTGCTTTGATGCCAAAAGTAAAACATCACTTCTCACTTCTGGTAAATATTCTAACAAAACTGTTTTTTGTTGCTCATCAGCAACGCGTAACACCATACCAACATACAAAATTTTAGTCGCATCACTATTATCTTCGGCAACCGGTAACGAAAGGGTAAAAGGTTTTAAAGTTAAAAATACCGGAGATACAATTGGCGTTTCTTGCTCAACTTGAGGCTTGTTACTTGAATGATTTTGTAACCATAAATAAACTGCAGTGCCTGATGCTAATAACGTAATGATAATAAGTATTATGTTTAAAATACTTACTTTTTTCTTGGTAGTTTGCATATTAATTATTATCTCAGTAAAAATTTAAAATTATTTTTTGACCAACTAAATGGTAAAAATTACAAAAATAATAAATCATGCGCCAAAAATTGATTTGAAGAATAGACAATAAAAATATCACCTATTCGACGTTTTTAACATTGAAACAACGGCTAAACCGAAGCTAACGCCTTCACTTAAGCAAATATACTTAATCCTAAGTGTGATAATGGCTTGTCAGCCTCCACTTGCTCAACAGATTCATCAATGGTATCTGAATTAGCAGCAGTGAATTGATGATTTTTACTTGATTTATATCCAGAGGATTGCTCTGAATGATGCATCGTTGAAAAATCACTAATATTGGTTTGTGCTAAACTCATGCCTTGCTCTTCAAGGGAAGCTCTAAGATAAGGCAATGTAGATTCCAAAACACCTTTAACTGCCGAATGGGCAACTATCATATGCATATTGATTTTATCATCGAGCAGATCAAGCTTAATGTGTAACGATCCTAATTGTTCCGGGTGTAACTTGATTTCCGCACTTTGAAGACCTTGACGTGTTATTAAGCTAATTTGCTCAGTCAACGCTGCCTGCCACTGTGTTACATCAACCGGCATAGGCAAATTCATCACAAACGTCGAGGTTGAAACAGGCGCAGCTTGTTGTGAAAAAGGTTGAGTGAACGTATTAATACTGGTCACAAAATGATTATCGGCTTGGGCATGAATGACAGTATCATTATCCACAGAATTAGTTGCAAACTGATCAAATAAAGCAATGGGTTTATTTATACTACCAGAATCGAGCATCTGACTTGATGCATCTGTTTTCAAATAATGGGTGGTAATTGTTTTACCCGCCAAATCTTCTGCCATTAAACGGTTACTAGCGCCATTACGTTGATTAAAGAATTCATCTGGCTGACAGATGTTGTTGATCAATTGTTCACTATCATTGATCGATATCAACAACTCGGTAACTTGATTATTGGCAATTGTCTGAAAATCAGCATCTTGCAGCGTATTCAACGGCAAGCTATCAACCTTAGCCGATTGATTAGCATTTAAGACCCAATCTGATTTCTCAATTAAATGATGGGCAATCATATCATTTAATGTTACATCTGATCGGGAATTAACGATTTCTAGCGGAGATGGCGTTATCCATACCATAGCTAAACTATTATCATCTTGTTGAAGATCCGCGTCACTATCATCACTTATTTTTGGCGTTAAGTTAAGGCTATGTTGCAAACCTAACCCATGATTTTGATTAGCGTGTAATAATTGCTGAAATAACTCGCTATTTGCCAACGATAAATCTTCATCCGTTAAGGGTAACTGCTTTGAAGATGCTAATGCTACATCAGTGATTAGGTTAATATTCATTTAACGCTCTCCTGGCTAATTGTTGCTGAGCAAATTCATCTGTCAGTTTTTGTTGTAACCGGTTTTGTTGCTCTACATATTTTTGCTGCTGCTTATCTAACAATGTTTTATAAGTATTAAGCTTTTTTTGAGATTGATTAAGTTCATGCGTTATCTGTTTTTTTTTGATATCTAACGTCAATAATAACTTTCTTTGTTTCGCAATACCTTGCTCAAGTGTTGCAATAAAAGCCTGAAAATTTGATAATTCATGTCCTTTAATGCCATTAAATAAGGCTTTATTCAATCGTCCCTGATACTCAAGATAATACTCATTTAATAAATTGAGCTGAGACTGAGCATGACGCTGATTATCATCAGCTTTTTTTAACTTAATTAACGTATCATCTAGCGATTTTTTCGCTAACTTTTTTAATGTTAAAAACGCCAAATACCCTGAACTTTTATTCATCATCCCCCCCTTTTAATTAGTTAAAATGGGTTGCAACATATTGGCTAATTGTTGATAAGCATCTTGATAACTACAATGTTCATCAATGCCTTGTTGTAAAAAATCGTTCATTGCTGGGTACAATGTTATAGCGCTGTCTAATAAAGGATCGGTGCCCGAAACATAAGCCCCGACATTAATCAAATCACGATTTCGTTGAAAACTCGAAAATAGCTGTTTAAATAACCGAGATTTTTTTTCATCGGCAACAGGCGTTAAATCAGTCATGACACGGCTGATTGACGCTTCAATATCAATCGCCGGGTAATGCCCGGATTCTGCAAGTGAACGCGATAATACAATATGCCCATCTAAAATAGCACGAGCTGAGTCTGCAATCGGATCTTGCTGATCATCGCCTTCAGTTAATACGGTGTAAAATGCAGTAATCGATCCTTGACCTTTATCATCATTACCTGCCCTTTCAACTAATGCCGGTAATTTAGCAAATACCGAAGGTGGATAACCTTTGGTAGCGGGCGGTTCGCCAATCGCTAAAGCGATTTCTCGTTGCGCCATGGCATAACGGGTCAACGAGTCCATAATGAGTAGCACGTTAAATCCTTGATCGCGAAAGTTTTCTGCAATTTTTGTTGCATATGCCGCGCCTTGTAAACGCAGTAGCGGTGAAACATCAGCAGGTGCAGCCACCACAACCGATCGCGCTAATCCTTCTTTTCCTAAAATATTTTCGATAAAATCTTTCACTTCCCGACCACGTTCACCAATTAAGCCAACGACGATAATATCGGCTTTGGTATAACGCGCCATCATCCCTAATAAAACACTTTTGCCAACACCTGAACCGGCAAATAACCCCATTCTTTGCCCTCGACCAACGGTTAACAGCGCATTAATAGCTCGAATACCTACATCTAAGATCTCATCAATAGGTGTACGTTGTAGTGGATTGAGCGATGGATTAGCTAATCCTTGATATTCAATATTTTCAGGTAATGGCATACCATCTAATGGTCTTCCAGCTGCATCAACAACCCGACCCAACAATGCCATACCAATAGGCAACACTTTATGATTAAAGTGGGCTAAATCATATTGTGCGGTATAAACTCTAGCACCTAACAAAATACCTTCAGTGGTATCAAAAGGCATTAAATATAGAGTTTTATCGTTAAAGCCAATGACTTCACACTCCACCGCATCAATTTTTCTATGTGATTGCCGCTCAACAAAACAATTTGATCCTAACGGTAATTTTAATCCGATAGCTTCAAGTACCAAGCCCGAAGCTTTAACTAATCGTCCATAATGACGAATTAACGATAACGATTGCAGCTGCTGCGTCGCATACTCAATTTTAGCAGCCCATTGCTTTGCCAAGCTCACGCTACAGATTCTCTCCTTGTATACAATCGGCCATCATTTGCCAATGACAAGCATTGCTAGCATCGACTTGATTAGTATCGGTCCATATTTTACAGTCACCTAATTCAACATTCGTATCTGCAACTAATTGCCAATGATATTGTTTAATTTCATCTTGTAATAATGGTTCAATCCATAACAGATCATCGGGATGCAGATGCAAAGAGGCTGACTTAATTATCATCGAACCTTCGTCAATTAAGGTCTTAATGGTATGCATTAACTGTTTTTGTTTAACTTTAGATATTGTCCCGACCGTTTTTTGTGCCGCAACTAAGGCTAGATCCAACAATTGAGGAACTATTAAATCATCTATTTGATTGATAGCGGCGTGAAAATGGCTAACTAAATTAGTTATTGTCTCCACTGCTTTTAATTTTTCTGCATTAAGCTGCTGTTCAATTGCCGCTTTGCCTTCTTGCTGACCAATGGCATACCCCTGCTCATAACCTGCTTGTTGACCTATATTAAACCCTTCTTCTTTACCTAAATTAAATCCCTCTTGATAAGCTTGCTCTTTTGCTTGTTGCTTGATAATGGCTAATTGTTGTTCAATAACACTGTTGTCGACTTCAATAACTTTAGGCTCTGGTTTGGGCTCAACCTTATCAGCATGTTTAGTTATTTTCTTTTTGGTTAACTTTTGCGACTTAACTAACGTTAAATCCTGAAAACTTAATGGTTCCCAACTCAGGGTATTGGTTCGATTATACATATTCGTCATCACCGCTACTTAAAATCATTTCACCACTTTCAGCCAATTTGCGCGCAATAACCAAAATTTTCTTCTGTTCTGTTTCGACTTGAGATAAGCGCACTGGTGGTCTATTTTCTAAATCCTCACGTAAAATCGAAGCTGCACGCTGTGACATATTACTTAATAGCTTGTCACGTAATGCCACTGATGCGCCTTTTAAGGCAATAATCAATGTTTCATTATCCACCTCTTTAAGTAGACGTTGGATACTTCTATCATCGACTTCAACCAGATTTTCGAACAAGAACATTTCATCAATAATTTTCTGTGCAAGTTCACTGTCATAATCACGTAAGGAATTGATCACCAATTCTTCTTGTTGTGATTTCATCAAGTTAATAATTTCAGCCGCAGTACGAATACCACCCAGGTTATTAAGTTTAATATTTTGACCATGTAGTAACGTCGATAATGAGGCAGATAAAACCTGAAGTGCCGACGGCTCAACCCCGCCAAATGTTGCGATTCGAAGCATGACATCATTACGTAATTCATCATCAAATAAATTTAAAATTTCGGCAGCTAAGTCTCGATTTAAATGAACTAAAATTGTAGCAATAATTTGTGGATGTTCTTTTTTAACTAAATCAACCGCTCTGGCCGCATCGACAAAATTAAGCATCTCAAGTCCGTCTTTCGCCTCTTCTAAATCGACCTCTAACAACTCATCAAGTAACCGATCGGCTTTTTCAGTACCAATTGATTTTTCGAGAATTGAACGTAAATAACCATTGGTATCAGTATTAAGTACAGCACACTCTTCAAGTGTTTTTTGACATTCATTTAAGATGTCTTTCAACTGTTCTTGAGAAAGTTGTGGTAACGACATCATGGCACTACTAATTTGCTGTACCTCTTTAGGATTAAGGTATTGCATAACATTAGCGGCAAGCTCTTCACCTAACACCATTAACACAGTTGCTGCTTTTTGAGATTCACTTAAACTTAAATTCATGGATTTGTGTCCGCCTTACTTATCCAACCACGTATAATTAACGCCATGACCCGAGGATCTTTCTCGACAATTTTGCGAATATATTGTTGCTGCTGCATATTATCTTCAAATATCTTCTGCTGCTGTTTACTATGCGCCTTATAATCTAACTTATCCTCACCCGATAATTTAGTATCAGTTGAAGCATGATTCACATTAAAGAGCTGGCGTTGTAATTTAATCCATAAAGCACGTAACATTTTGCGCCAAACAAACCATAACACTAAAACATAAACAAGATATTTAATTACTGTTTTTAGCACATCATAAAACTCATGTGTTCGCCAAAATGGCAAGCTATCATCCGTTTCGAACGCTTGATCGGTAAATTTTAAATTTGCAACCGTCAACGTATCACCGCGTGAATCAGAAAATCCCATTGCTTGACGCGCTAATGCTTCAATATTATCCAGTTCATCTTTATCTAATTTCACCCACTGTGGTGCTGGTTCCTTGGCATTGTCTGATTGCTCTTGTAATTGAGATTGATCCAATTGTTGAGCCATAAACTTATAATTAACCAGCACAGCGACTGACAATCGTTTAATACGCCCTTCTGGAATTTTACTGTGCACGATTTGTCTATTTACTTCAAAATTTAACGTATTATTTGATTGTAAATTATAAATTTTTTTCTTATCGTCTTTTGATTTTGAGTCTGGATTCTCATCTATGGGCGCACTCGGTGTTGGCATAGGTTGGTTTGACAAAGCGCCCGGCACACCACCGGTGTTATCGTTTGCTGCTAACTGACGATTCTCCACTTGATGCTTACTACGTAGGGTTTGCTGAGCAGCATCACTATTGGGATCGAAGGTTTCAGATGTTGCTTCTTGCCGGCTATAATCAATATCAGCATTAACTTGCACCATAATATTTTGTTTACCTAACACCGGTGTAATGATTTTTTCGACCCGCTCTCGAATGGTATCTTCTACTTTTTGACTGTATTCTAACTGCGCGACATTGACGTTACCGTCGCGAAATTTTTCACCCGTTAATAAATGACCTTGCTGGTCAATAATTGTGACTTTTTCTGCTTGTAATTCCGGTACACTGCTTGAAATTAAATGAACAATAGCATCAATTTGCCCTTGTGATAATGAGCGTCCAGGTAATAATGTTAATGCTACAGACGCGGAAGGAAATTTTCTTTCACGTACAAATAAAGAGGGCTTAGGCATCGCTAAATGCACTCTTGCATCATCCACACTACTAATAATTGAAATGGTTCTTGACAGTTCACCTTCTAATGCGCGTTGATAATTAATCTGTTCATTAAATTGACTCATACCAA
The DNA here is from genome assembly GCF_026536195.1 of Gilliamella sp. B2969. NCBI lineage: Bacteria > Pseudomonadati > Pseudomonadota > Gammaproteobacteria > Orbales > Orbaceae > Gilliamella > Gilliamella sp. B2969. The sequence continues at coordinate 172,832 of NZ_JAFNOP010000007.1, read as the reverse complement.
AGCTGTCTTTGTCGAGTAATTCAAAACCAACAGCACCACCTTTAGGTAAGCCTTGCTGGGCAATACGTAAGCGCGTGTCATAAACTTTATCAGCAGGAATTAAGATAGTCGATCCTGAAGATGAAAACTGATAAGGAATATTCATCTTATCGAGTTGGCTAATAATTTCGCCGCCATCTTTATCGCTCAACTGGCTAAACAAAACCCCATAATTATCGTCTTTTAGCCATAAATAGGCGATACTACTAATAGCAAGCACAACCACGCCAGCAACAAGCAGCAGCATTTTACGATTTTGTTTAAATTGATTGATAAATGGTAACTTGCTCAATATTGATTCGCCTTTGTTACCGACAGTTTGGCTATCCATAAAAACCCTAATGCTAAACTAATTAGATTTGTTCTAGAGTTTATTATCAATCCATTTAAAAAAATCAATAGCTAAAAAAGCAAATGCTTTACCCCTTACTTGTGGCATTTAGATTTAAGGTTGTATGTTAAATTCAATCACATATTGAGCAAGTTAAGAAGAGATGACTTTTAACGCCATGAACACGCTAAATACAATTAATAACACCTTTCTAGTTGATTTTAATCAAACCAACGCCACAATAAACAACCAAGCAAAGAGCGCACAATCTGATTTTACTGCGGCATTAAAAATGGCACTCGATCACATTAGCCAAACACAAATTCAGGCCCATAATCAAGCACAAGCTTTTGAACAAGGAAAGCCCAACATCACGTTAAATGAAGTGATGGTTAATATGCAAAAATCTTCGGTTTCACTTCAATTTGGTATTCAAGTACGTAATAAACTCGTTGCTGCCTATCAAGAAATCATGAACATGAATGTTTAAATACTGTTATTGTCTATGCTATCTTCAATTTGCAGGTTTAGCATTACTCACAGCTTGTCATATTGCTATAAACGGTTGTAAGCAGTGCTAAACAAGATTCAAACATCTGATAAGTGATTGCGATACCACTTATCATAACCAAAAATCACTAGCCAACAATATAACTATTTTGCTCAACATAGTTATATTTAACCGTATTTTATTAATAAAACTAAAGCTAATAAGACAAATTAGATTAAACTTGCAATTTTTTGATAGCTATCAAGCTTTGTTTGATAATCGACTTGTTCGCCAATTAACTCTTTTAATTGAGCATGACGATAAATAATTAATTGGCTAATTTGCTGTTGATAGCTATGAATATTTTTAATATACATACTAAATATATCTTGCTGTTTTAAAGGTATTTTATCAACAGCAGTGAGATCATCGACTTGCATAATCGCTTTCGTTAATTGGTGATATTTAGCTTGCCAAGTTAACAATAAATCCCAATTTTCATCACGCGCATTGATAAGCATTTGTTCAGTGACATAATTAAGTTGTTCATATTGTTCTAATAAAGATGTTTTCACATTCCATTCCTTTTTATCTCGCAATTTCGCGCCAAGATTCAGCAATATTATTAAGCAAATCAAAGCAAGTTTGTAATTTTTGCCTATCATTATGTAAATTTGCTAGCACCAATTGTTGAGTCATATAGTGATATAAACGATCTAAATTTTCAGCAATTTCGCCACCTTGTTCTAGGTCTAAACAACTTTTCAACCCATTATCAATTATATTAATGGCTTTTGAAATTGCTGCGCCTTTACCCGCAATATTGCCTCGTTCAATGTGTAAACTGGCCAAGCGAATAGCATTAAGTGCACCATCAAACAGTAATACAATCAATTGATGTGGGGACGCCTGGCTAACTTTTGTTTCTAAACTAACTTGCTGATAAGCATCAGAACCAACTTTATACATCGGGTATTCCTATTTTTTTAAATTGGCCATCATGTCAAATTGAGTAGATAAATAGTTACTCATGCTATCTAACGAGCTGATTAAAACATCCAACTTAGTAAATTGCACTCGATAGCGTTCAACAGTTTGTTCAATTGAGTTATTCACTTGTTCATAACGCTTATCTAATGATTTTAATGTCGAATTTAAACCATTCGTTGCTGAATCAATCATACCGTCATTATCAATAAATCCACTAATCTTAGCGAAAACCTCATTAGCGATACCGCTATTTTGACCATCACCAATAAACAACTCAGCAACAGCTTCACTATTCTCACTCAGTACTTTTTGTAATTGATTTTGGTTAATCGTTAATGAACCATTATTATCCATATTCACACCAATTTGTGCTAAAACCGAAAACTCCCCAGCCTGCCCTTTTGCAAAAATTGAACGAATACTTTGATCGATATTACGTAAAGTAGAATCACCAATAAGCGGTCCATTATTACTATCTAACTCTTCGGAATTGGCCTCTTTTGCGGTAAATTTAGTCAAGCTCGATATAGTTGATTGTAATTGGTTAAATGCTTCAACCCACTGTTTAATAGCTTCTTCAGCTTTTTCGTTATCAGCCGTTATGGTTAAATTTTCGCTAGTTGTAGTCGTTGCCTTTAACGTAATATCAATACCCGCAACCACATCTTTAACGGTATTTGAAGCACTGGTAATGGCAATACCATTAAAAGTAAACTTAGCATCTTGCGCTTGACAAACTTCAGTCATATTAGCATTATCTTTTTGATTATAGTCAAAGCCAATTATGTTATTTAACTGCTCATCATCTGACGAAATGGACGTAATAGTCTGTTGTTCACCGGTCTCTTTAGCGGTGATAACTAACTGATAACTTCCTGTACCTGAACGAACAACGGCTGCATTCATCGTCGATTCACTCGTGCTACCATCAGCATTCGTTACTTTGGCGTGATTAATTGCATTAGCAATTGACTCAAGCGAGGTTTCATCTTTAGATAACACAATATTGAGTTCACTACCATTAGCTTGCTTAATGGTCATTGTGCGGCTTTCACTATCACTTCCTAGACTCATATTTTTATCATTAATTGACGTTGTTGCAACGCTATGCGAAGTCGCTAATTGCTCAACGCTCACAGCATAATTACCCGATTGTGCCTGACTATTTACTTTAGCTGTAAAATAACTATCATTGCCAGTTGCGAGTTTGCTTTGAAATAAATCTTTTTTCTGCAATTTTTCGGTGGCTGAATTAAATGCCGTTAACGCACTTTTTAACTTACCAAATCCACTAATTTTGGCATTAACCGCTTTTTGTTGTGATTTAATTGGAGTTAAACGTGTTTTTTCAACAGACTCTAATTGATTTAAAACTTCATTAAGATCGATTCCTGAACCGATACCTAACACACTCATTGCCATTATCTGATCAACCTATAACAATTATTCGATAAGTTTTATATCGGCTAACTTACTAAAAAGTTTAATCAGGTTTGAAATTTTATCGCGACATAATAAAAACGGTGCGTTTTTATAAAACATAAAAAATAATTTAATTAAATGATTTATATCAATTTACCTAACAAAAATCGCCATTAAAACTGAGTAAAATCACCCATAATGTAGAAAAAAATTAAAGTTTCTTTTTTTACTACCGATACATTATCTGTCAGCAAGAATATTGAATTAATAATCAGTATCACGTTGATTTTACTAATAATATTAAAGGAGATAAAAATGGCACAAGTAATTAATACTAATACGATGTCTTTAATGGCAAAAAATAACCTTAACAATTCACAAAGTGTGCTTGGCACAGCTATTGAACGTCTTTCATCTGGTATGCGTATTAACAGCGCTAAAGATGACGCAGCAGGTCAAGCTATCGCTAACCGTTTTTCTTCAAACATTAAAGGTTTAACTCAAGCTGCACGTAATGCAAATGATGGTATCTCACTTGCGCAAACAACTGAAGGTGCATTAAACGAAATTAATAACAACGTACAACGTATTCGTGAATTAACCGTTCAAGCAGCAAACGGCACTAACTCTCAAAGCGATTTAGAGTCAATCCAAAACGAAATCGATCAACGTTTAGAAGAGATCGACCGTGTATCTAAACAAACTGATTTCAATGGTTCTAAAGTATTGTCAGCAGATAAATCACTAAAAATCCAAGTTGGCGCAAATGACGGCGAAACCATTGAAATCAATTTGAAAAAAATTGATAGTACAGAATTAGGTCTAGCCGCTTTCAATGTATCAAACACACCAACAGCAGATCCATTAAAAACACTTGATGCAGCATTATCAAAAATTGATGCATTACGTGGTGAGCTTGGTGCGGTACAAAACCGTTTTGAATCAACTGTAAATAACATCAATAACACAGTAAATAACTTAAGTTCTGCACGTAGCCGAATTGAAGATGCTGATTATGCAACCGAAGTATCTAATATGACGCGCGGTCAAATTTTACAACAAGCAGGTACATCTGTATTAGCACAAGCTAACCAAGTACCACAATCAGTACTATCTTTATTACAATAAGTTTTTTATCTAAATTTTTCTGGTTACTCTAATTTTGAACTTAGCAATAACGGTTTAATTTCCGTTATTGCTAATAATGCCAAATACCTATTATTTATTACGCTATTCTCGCCATTAAATTAACCGATTATCACCATAATACCATCAGGCATTTTTTACATTGGTTCATAAAATGAATGATAAGCTTTATAACTCACAAGGTGTAATGAATGAAGCTGATTGGCAAAAATATACTCATTTGGTTCGTAATGAAGCACTAAAATTAGCAGTACGTTTACCTACAACAGTAGAGCTTGATGATTTATTACAAGTTGGTTATATCGGTTTATTAGACACAATAAAACGTTATGATGCATCACAAGGTAATACGTTTACAACCTTCGCCATCCCGCGAATCAAAGGCGCCATGTTAGATGAGTTACGTAGTCGAGATTGGCTACCTAGACAAACACGCAAAAAAATTAAAGATGTCACTCAGGCAATTCATCAACTTGAACAGCAGTTAGGTGTTGCACCAACTGATCAACAAATTGCCAATTACTTACAATTATCTCTAAGCGAATATCGAAAAATATTATTAGATTCCAATTATAGCCAACTATATTCTTACGACGAAATACAAAAAAAACTTGGTGACAGTTTGGATGCGATGATTGATTATCAAGATGATAACACGCCTTTTTCCAACATCATTAACGATGAAATGCGTAATATCATTATTGAACAAATAGAAAAACTGCCAGAAAAAGAAAAAATGGTGTTGGCGCTTTACTATCAGGAAGAGCTCAATTTAAAAGAGATTGGTAAAATTATGGATATTAGTGAGTCACGAGTCAGCCAATTACACAGCCAAGCAATAAAAAGAATACAAAGTAAAATTAGCTTATAAAAAAGAGCTAAATAAAATTTAATTAATCGAAAATAAATTGAAATTATTTTTTTATTGATTTTTTTCGTTTAAAAATGTAATTTTAAGCATAAAAAAATATTTCTAATAAAAATTTATTTATTTCGCACTTTTTAATGCGAATTTTACTGAATAGGGATTGGTGATTAAATTGGGTAATATATTAGATGACGATATTCTTAAATGCATACATCATTTGAATCTTTCAACATTACTACTAAGTCAACGCATGCTTGAAAAAGATAAAGTAATGGCGATGTATCGACTAGGTATTGATGAAGAAACAGCAGACATGCTTAGTAATCTCAGTGCTTCTCAAATGTTAGTGTTGTCTGAAACCAACCAATTAACATTTAAATTACGTTTTGAAAATTCAGAAATGATGAAAAAACTAACCGAAGAATCTCGTGTGAGTGACATTAAGCAGATGCATACGGGAATTCTTTTATCTAGTTTACTATTAGATTCAATCAATAAGTAATAGGAAATTAGGATGAGATGCACAAGTATTATTCAAAAATATAAGGAAGTTCAACTGGCCATTCGACTAATTTCGTTAGGTGCTAGAATTCAAATGCTGGAAAGCGAAACCAACTTAAGTCGTGGTAAATTAATCAAATTATATAAAGAGATCCAAGGTTGTCCACCACCTAAAGGATTATTACCCTTTTCGACCACCTGGTTTATGACATGGGAACCCAATATTCACTCTAGTATTTTTTATAATGCTTATCACTTTTTGGTGAAACATGGTACCAAACCCGGCATTCAATCAATTCTAAAAGCCTACCAACTGTATTTAGAGCAATGTCCGTCTTATAATGAAGAGCCAGTTTTAGGACTTACCAGAGCGTGGATCTTAGTCAAATTTGTTGAAAGCAATGTAATGCAACAATCATGCTGCAAAGCATGTAAAGGGCGATTTATTACCCATGCTTATCAACCGCATAATAGTTTTATTTGTAGTTTATGCCAACCACCGTCAAGGGCAGAAAAAAATAACAAAACACAGAAAGAAAACCATGCAAAATGCTTACAAGTATTATCAATACCCAATGGTTTTAATTCGATTATTGCAAAACAAATGACAGCTTAAATCAACATTATAAAAAAATAAGCATAGTTAATCACGATCAGTTTATGGAGAAAAAGGAAAGCCAATGCTCATCATTGTAGGATATATCGTTGTTATCGCTTCTGCCCTAGTTGGGTATGTACTTAGTGGAGGGTATTTAGCCGTACTTTTTCAACCGTTAGAATTTCTAATTATCGGCGGAACCGCTATCGGCGCGTTTATTGTCAGTAACGAAAAAAAAATCATTATCGCTACACTTAAATCGTTAGGTCAATTATTTAAGACATCAAAATATAATAAAACATTGTACTTAACTCTGATTAATTTAATGTACACCATTTTAACTAAAGTTCGCCAAAATGGCGGATTATCTATTGAGGCTGATATTGATAACCCGAAAGAAAGTGAACTATTTAAAGCTTATCCACTTATTTTAGCAAATCCTCAAATCTGTGATTTTATAACAGATTATTTGCGATTAATGATTAGTGGCAACATGGAAGTATACGAAATTGAAGCATTAATGAATGAAGAAATTGAAACCAAGTTACATGAATTAGAAAAACCAGTCGATGCCATTTCAAGTGTAGGCGATGGCTTACCCGCATTTGGTATCGTTGCAGCCGTTATGGGGGTTATTAATACGTTAGCACAAGCTGACAGACCGGCAAGCGAATTAGGAGAATTAATTGCTCACGCGATGGTAGGAACGTTTTTAGGTATATTACTCGCCTACGGTTTTGTTTCACCTTTAGCTGCACTTTTAAGACAAAAAAACGCCGACAGTGTAAAAATCTTGGAATGTGTCAAAGTGATATTAATTGCAAGTATGCATGACTATGCCCCTCAAATTTGTATTGAATTTGGACGTAAAACCATATTTTCTCATGAAAGACCTTCTTTCTTTGAATTAGAAAAATACCTACAAGAAATCAAAGAAAAAAATACTCAGCAAACAGAAAACAGTGAACAATGAAAAACAACTCAGTAAAAATAATTATCTCTAAAAAAAAATCTGGGCATAGTGGTGGGCATCATGGTGGTTCTTGGAAAATCGCCTATGCCGACTTTATGACCGCTATGATGGCACTATTTTTAGTCATGTGGTTAATTGCTAAAGCTAGCCCTCAAGAATTACAAGGCATTGCTGAATATTTTAGAACCCCTTTAATACTGGGGCAAAATGGCGGAAAAAACCTCAGTGATAGTGAAAGTCCAATACCTGGCGGTGGCGATGATTTTCACAAAAAAATAGGGGAAGAAAACAATACCACCTTGCATCAAGACCTGACTGATTCTGAGAAAAAACAGGTTGAAAAATTACAGTTAATCGAAACCGCACGCAAAATTAATGAAGTATTTGAACTCGATCCACGACTTAAAAAATTAGCGGCAAATTTAATTATAGAATTGACTGAAATGGGGTTACGAATCCAAATTTTGGCTAGCGATGATAAGCCCATGTTTGATGTCGGCAGTGCTGTGATTCACCCTAATATGCAAGAAATTTTAAATGCATTAGCACCAATCATTAATTCACTACCTAACAAAATTACGCTATCGGGTCATACCGATGAACGCCAGTATATCACAGGTGATCGGGGTTATAGTAATTGGGAGTTATCAGCTGACAGAGCAAACTCATCAAGAAGAGAACTGATTGCTGGTGGCTTAGATTCAAACAAAATTATTCGTATTATTGGATTGGCTGATACCGTAAGCTTAAATAAACCCAATTACAGTAATGATGCCAATCGTCGTATCAGTATTTTAATCTTAAATAAATCAGCACAACAATATATTGAAGATGAAAATAATATGACTGGCATTGATTTTTTAAAACAATCACAAAAAATTCAATCCGAATAATGCAGCATAAAAAGTTTTACCAAAAATCAGCGTTGTTTAATTTTGCAAAAAATAATTAAAGTTTTTAGCAATTAATCCGATATAGACAATATTCGTTTAGTTAATTATTGCGTGACTAACTAACACTATATTTGGGAGTTTTTATGTCAAATTCATTGATGAATACTGGTATTAGTGGATTAAATGCAGCACAAAATATGCTTAATGTTATAAGCAATAATATCAGTAATGCACATACTACGGGTTATAATCGTCAACAACAAATTTTAAGCCAAGCAAATAGTACTAAATATGGTTTTGGTTTTGTTGGTAATGGTGTGTGCGTCAGTGCTGTTAATCGAGCCTTTAATGGATTTGTTGTTGGACAATTACGCCAAGCACAGTCACAAAATGGTTCAATAAAAGCGTATTACAATGAATTATCTAAAGTGGATAATTTATTAGCTGAAAATGAAAATAGTATTGCATCACAACTCAATAATTTATTTTCTAGCTTAAATAAACTTTCATCAAATGCCGCTGACGCTGCAACTAAGCAAACGGTGATTAGCGATCTCACTTCACTAGTAAATCAATTTAATAAAACCGAATTAAATTTAAAAAATCAAATTGCCAATATTAATACTGAACTAAGCAATAACGTTAATCAAATCAACGCTTATACCAAACAAATTGCAGAACTAAATCAAAAAATTTCAAAACTACAGGCTGTGGGTGAAGCAAACCAACCTAATACGCTGCTTGATGAACGCGATCAGCTAGTCAATGAATTAAGTGAAATTATCGGCATCACTGTCACCGAACAAAATGGTCAATATAATATTTCGCTTAGTAATGGCTTAAATTTAGTACAAGGTGCATCAGTTAATCAACTATCAGTACAACCTTCAACAGATGACCCTTCTTTAAATACAATTATTTACACTCATCCTTCTGGTGCGACTCAAGAACTCACAAGTCAACATATCACATCAGGCCGATTAAATGGATTATTAACTTCTCGTGATGGACCACTCCTAGAAGCACGTAATCAATTAGGTTTAATTGCATTAAATTTGGCTGAAAGATTTAATCAAGTCCATATGTCAGGTGTTGATATCAATGGTAATGCTGGCGAAAAATTATTTGATTACAATGCGCCTAGCAGTATCGCCAATATTAAAAATCAAGGAAATGCCGCGGTAACCATTGATTATCAATCAGTTAAGGATATTAAAGCGTCTGATTATAAAATCGAATTTAATGGTAGTGATTGGATAGTAACGCGATTATCTGACAATCAGCAAATCACGCCTCAAGTTGAGAATGGTGCATTAAACTTTGATGGTTTATCAATAAAAATCACAGGTACACCAGTTAATGGCGATTCGTTTATGCTTAAACCAGTTGCTAATATTGCTTCGTCATTACAATTGTTGGTAAAAGATGTTAATCAACTTGCTACTGGGCTTGCCGATGACGAAAACGGTACTGGTGACAATCGTAATGTGGCAAAATTTTTAGAGATACAAAATGAAAAATTAATTAATGGCACCAAAACATTAAACAGTGCTTACAACACCTTAGTAAGTTATATTGGCAGTGAAACGCATACCGCCAAAATTTCTCTGCAATCCAACCAAAATATTACAGATCAGATTTATGAGCAAAATCAATCTATATCAGGGGTTAATATTGAAGAAGAGTATATTTCGATGCAGGTTTATATGCAGTATTATCAAGCTAATGCAAAAGTAATTGATGCTGCAACAACACTATTCGATACCATCTTAGGTTTGGCTAATTGATAAAAGGGTTTAATAATGCGAATTAGTACTAATTCAATGTATCAAAAAAATTTAAATAGTATCTTAAATACTAACAATAAATGGCAAAAATCTGGATTACATTTAGCAACAGGTAAGAAAATTTTAACACCTTCAGATGATCCGATGGGGGCATCACAAGCACTGATCCTTAAACAAGCACAGTCGAAGAACGATCAATTCCAAGCAGCACGCGAAAGTGTTGATAAATCATTAAGCCGACAAGATACGATTTTAAAAGAAGTTAATACCGTCATTCAAACTATTCAAGAAACGTTAGTTTATGCCGGAAACGAAACATTAAATGACGAAAACCGCCAAGATCTTGCCAATAAATTACAAGGTTTAAAAGATCAACTTATTTCATTAGCCAATGCTAAAGATACCAATGGTAATTATTTATTTGCCGGTAACAAAAACGACACACCACCATTTGTTGTTGATGAAGCAGGTAAAGTCAATTATGTGGGTGGAACATCACAAATTAACGTTTTGATTGATGACACGCGCGAAGTTTCACTTAGTTTTACCGGTGCACAAACCTTTATGAGTGGCGCCAATCCAAACCAACCTGATGCACCAAGCGACATCTTTGCCAGCCTAGATTATGCGCTTGATGCGTTAAATATGAAATTAGACAATAACGATGAAGATGCCATTAAGCAATTTCGAGCAGGATTAACTCAAGCAAGTTTAGGGATTGATAATGCTTTTGATAACATATCAACTTTAAGAGCGGCTGGCGGAACAGTATTAGCAGAAGTAGAAAGATTATCGGCTTTAGGTGACAGCTTAGATATTGAATTTGAAACCCAAATCAGTCAAATTGAAGATGTCGACTGGTATGAAGCAATTTCAGATTATGTAATGTTACAGGCAAATTTACAAGCTGCGCAATATACTTTTATGAATATGCAAAGTATGTCTTTATTTCAAATGAAGTAATTAACTATTTTTAATAGTTGTACTTTTGTTGCAATCATCATCAGTAAGACATCTCTAAAAATTAAAGGCGGGTTTACCCGCCTTTTTGATTATAGCAACTCGCGCCAACAACCAAAGTGCGCTTAGTTAAAAGCAATTTGTTTAAAACCACGGGTGGATATTGATGGTATTGTTGCTGCAATTTGCTCAATACGACCAATAATTTGAATTAGTTTATTGCGATGATACTTATTGCAATCATCATCAGTAAGATCTATCTCAAAAAATTAAAGGCGGGTTTACCCGCCTTTTTGATTATAGCAACTCGCGTCAATAACTAAGGTGCGCTTAGTTAAAAGCAATTTGTTTAAAACCACGGGTGGATATTGATGGTATTGTTGCTGCAATTTGCTCAATACGACTAATGATTTGAATTAGTTTATCGCGATGATACTTATTGCAATCATCATCAGTAAGATCTATCTCAAAAATTAAAGGCGGGTTTATCCGCCTTTTTGATTATAGCAACTCGCGTCAATAACCAAAGTGCGCTTAGTTAAAAGCAATTTGTTTAAAACCACGGGTGGATATCGATGGTATTGTTGCTGCAATTTGCTCAATACGACCAATAATTTGAATTAGTTTATCACTATAGTTTGGATCGGTAGCATAATTTGCCGCTTGTAATGCTTTGGCAGCCGAGCGAGCATCAGGCGCATTAACCACAGCACGATAACGAGGACTTTTGGTTAATAAATTGAGATAATCAGTCAATGCATGTTGTTTACTGTTATAAACTTTAAATTCATCCTGAATTTTTATCATCCGATTATTCACAAATTCTTGAGTGGTTAAGCGCGTTGAACTACCTTTCCAGGCAGGCGTCGCTTTAATCCCAAAGTAATTGTGACTGGTGAGATTATCTGCTGTTTTAATTTCCTTTTGCCCCCAGCCCGTTTCTAATGCTGCTTGTGCAATTATAACTTCATAAGGAATACCAGAAATCCCCGATGCTTGCTTAGCGGGTTTAAGCCACTGTTGCACGAAGGTTGTAACATGATCAGCATCAAGATCTTGGCGCGTAGTGTCAAAAGCTAACTCATTTGACTTAAGTTGTGATGCATTGTCTGCCTTATGTTGATGATACAGCATTTGCCCTAATGCTTGAGGTGAAAGATGCGAAGTATTTTTAGAAAATAAAGATTGAGCCAATTTTAAATTAGGATGTTTATTATTGCTATTAGACTGCATGTTAATCTTGGCTGCATCAGGTGAAGACTTGGTTAATTGTTGAGTGAGCATATTGGCTAATCCCAATCCTTTACCTGCAGATTGTTGTGCTATTTGCTGATCAAACATCGAGGTAAACAGCTGAGTGGCTGCACTAGTAAATAATCCCCCTTCTGGTACAGCCTTACGCATTGATTGCATCATCATATTAATAAAAAGTGTTTCAAATTGTTCGGCAACTTGTTTGATACTATCATTTGCACCGGTTGTCACATTTCGTTTTAAATGATGCAAACTCGATAAATCATAAGCAAAACGGTTAAAACTCTGGCCAATTTTATTATTCATCTTCAATTTTCAAATTTAAATTGTTTCTAATGCTGCATGCAAACAGCCTGCGGTTTTTAATGCTTCAAGTATTGACATCAATTCGGTTGGGGTGGCGCCTAATACATTTAGCGAATTAATCACATGTTTCAAATCTGTACCTGAAGCGAGATTATGTAGTGCCCCACCATCTTGCGTTATACTGACTTGATCATCAGGGATAATAGCAGTTGCACCGCCTGCTAATGGCGTGTTGGGTTGACTGACTTTTAGTTTATTATTGACCACAACAGATAAGTTACCATGTGCGACTGCACAATTATCTAATTTTACTTTTTGATTCATCACCACAACACCGGTTCGCGTATTTATCACCACTTTAGCTGAGATTGGCGTCACACCAATTTCTAAATTTTGAATTTGTGATAAAAATTTCACCCTTGCTTGGCTGTCTTTGGGCATAGATAGGCTAACAGTAGTCCCATCTAAAGCGACTGCTGTATTTTTTTGTAACTTATTAATCGCATCAGCAATTTTCAACGCTTGGGTAAAATCAAAATGGTTTAGATGCAAATACATTGTATTTTGTTCATCTAATCGCGTTGCCAATTCGCGTTCAATTGTCGCACCATTTGGAATGGTTGCGCCTGACATTTGATTAATACTCACACTGCTATTTTTACTGTTTGCGCCCATGCCGCCAACAAAAAGATTGCCCTGTGCAATGGCATAAACTTGATTATCTGCCCCTTTTAACGGCGTCATAATCAATGTTCCGCCTCGTAAGCTTTTAGCATTACCCAGTGAGGACACCACCACATCAATTTGCTGTCCCACTCGGGCGTAAGAAGGCAATTTTGCTGTTACCATCACCGCAGCCACATTTTTAAGCTGCATGTTGCTGCCCGATGGCACCGTAATACCGAGTTGAGAAAGCATGTTAGTGATACTTTGAATAGTAAATGGAGTTTGCGATGTTTGGTCGCCAGTACCATCAAGCCCCACAACCAAACCATAACCCACTAAAGCATTTTCTCTGACACCTTGAATAGAGACTAAATCACGTATACGCTCAGCATGACTCAGTGGCATACCTGCGATCATTGTCAAACTAAAACAGAGAATAAAACGCAAATTTTTCAGCATAACACTACTCATTAAAATGGAGAAAAATTAAAAAATAGACGCTGCAACCAACCCATGGTTTGTGCCTCGTCAATGTAACCATTACCGACATACTCAATACGCGCATCAGCAACTTGTGTTGAAATAACCGTATTGTTGCCACTAATAGTTCTTGGATTAACCACACCTGAAAATCGAATAAACTCGGTGCCTTGATTTATAGCTATTTGTTTTTCACCAATGACTTTTAAATTACCATTGACCATGACATCTTGAACCGTCACTGTAATCGTGCCGCTAAAGGTGTTTTTTGCATTCGCGCCACCAGACCCTTTAAAATCATTTGCACCAGAAATATCAGTATCAACTTTGCCACGTCCAATTAGACCATCAAGAAATTGCGGCACAGCTTTGACACTTAAATCAGTTGAACCGTTTCGTCCCGCATTGATTGATGAACTTTTACTGGCGCTTACATTTTCTTGTAACACTATAGTTAACACATCACCAATGTTACGAGGACGACGATCTTCAAACATCGGTTGATAACCAAAACTAGTGGGTTGTGAAGACTGATAAATCGAACCGGTTGAATTACCTATTACGGGCAGCATTGGTTCAATGCTTGTTTCGCCTTCAACTAAAGGTTTTTTAGGTAATTGGGCACAACCCAACAAAAGAAATACGGTTAAAATACCAAGATATCGCATTATGTTCATCGCATGATTACTGTTTAGAGTTGATTTAATCGTTGTAGCATTTGGTCCGAAGCCGAAATAGCTTTACTATTAATTTCATAAGCTCGTTGTACTTGAATCATGTTAACTAATTCTTCAGCAACGTTGACATTCGATGTTTCTATATAACCTTGATATAACAAACCTACGCCATTTAACCCTGGTGTGTTTTCAGTTGGTGCACCAGAACTTTCGGTTTCGAGGTAAAGGTTTTCACCAACACTTTCAAGCCCAGTATCATTAATAAAAGTATGTAATGTTAACTGCCCGACTTGTACTTGTGTTGATTGATTAGCTAACGTGACATTGACAACGCCATCACGACCTACGGTCATTTTAATTGCGTTTGATGGAATATTAATTGTTGGCTGAATTTCATAACCGGCTGCGGTCACTAGCTGCCCATTTTGATTGACTTGAAAAGCACCACTGCGCGTATAAGCTTGCGTGCCATCGGGCATTAAAACTTGAAAGAAACCTTGCCCATTAATAGCAATATCACTGCTATTGTCAGTTAATTCTAAATTACCTTGACTATGAATACGTTCAGTTGCAACCGGTCTTACTCCTGTACCAATTTGTAATCCAGAAGGTAAGGTGGTTTGCTCTGAAGATTGTGCACCTGGCTGGCGAATAGTTTGATAAAGCAAATCTTCAAAAACAGCCCGTTGCCGTTTGAATCCACCGGTACTAACGTTAGCCAAATTATTAGAAATAATATCCATATTCATTTGCTGGGCAGTTAAGCCTGTTTTGGCTATCCATAATGATTTAATCATGGTTGTTTTTCCTATTCCATTTAAGTTAATGATAAAATTTGATTGGCTTTTTGTGCATTTTCGTCAGCAGTCATAATCTCTTTCATCTGCATTTCAAATTGACGCGAGTGGCTAATTAAATTAACCATAGCAGCAACCGGATTAACATTACTGCCCTCTAAAACCCCTAACATCAATTTAGTATTAGGGTTATCTTGCATAACCGCGCCTCGGGTATCGCGTGTTGCTTGTGTTAATTGGAACAAGCCATTATCACCCCGTACAATTTCATTACGTTCAAGCTGTACTTTTTTTATTTTACCCACTTGCGCAATTGTCGTTGGCTGGTCACCCGCCCCCAAAGCCGATAAGGTTCCATCAGAACTAATAGTAACTTGTGAACCTTGGGGCACAGTTAATACATCATTATCACCGAGTAATGGATAACCTTGCACATTAAGCGTGCCATTTTCATCAATCTCGATAGCGCCATTGCGCGTGTATGCTTCGCTACCATCAGGTAGTTGCACGGCCAACCAATGATCTTTTGCCAATGCAACATCTAAATCACGTCCGGTATAATTAAATGTACCCATTTGCGAATCAAAGGTTGGTGTTGTCGCGGTAACCATAGTCCTTGTTGGTCTATCATTGCCAATGATAGGAACAGCTTTCATCGCTGTTAGCTGCGCTCGAAATCCTACTGTCGATACATTAGCAAGATTATTGGCAGTAATAGACTGCTGATGAAGTGTCTGACTCGCTGCTGACATAGCAGTATAAATAACGCGATCCATAAATAACCTTTATATCAACGAAGATTCACTAGTGTATTTAAGATCTGATCTTGAGTCTTAATTGTTTGTGAATTAGATTGGTAGTTACGTTGAGCAACAATCATATTGACCAATTCTTGACTCATATCGACATTCGATGACTCAACAGCGCCACTGGTTAATGCACCTAAAGTCCCCGAATTTGCAATACCGAGCACTTCAGCACCAGAATTAATGGTTGAGCGCCAGTTATTGTTGCCGGCTGATTCCAATCCATTGACATTGGCAAAATCAGCCATCGCAATTTGACCCAGTAACATCGTTTGTTGATTAGAATAGATACCATAAATCGAACCATCATCACTAATACTGTAACCGACTAAATCCCCCGGTGCATAACCATCGACCACAGGTGTTTTGATGCTGCCAACTTCCTTACCCATATTTTGTTGCGAGCTATTGGCTAATGATAAAGTAAAGGTATTATCAGCCGATCCGTTAAGTCCTTTAATATTAATCGTCATTTCAGGATTGCTAATGAGTTTTCCCGAGGAATCAAACTCCATCTGCCCAATTTTTTGTAAATTACTGCTCGGATCACTACCATCGATATAATGCACATCCCATTGATTGTCGGCAGTTTTGACATAAAAAAGCTGAACATTACGTTGATTACCCAATGAATCATAAGTAGTAACAGTTGTGGAATAATTGAACGTATCAGCATCAAGCGCATTGACAGGTTGTTTTTCAGGTATTTTGCTGTTTGAATTTAAATTGGTTTGTAACGATGCCTTGGTTGTCGCTGATGCATTTAACATTTCTTGCGAAATTTTAAGAGGTCCAGGCGCACTACCTTGTTGTACTTTGGGCGGTGTACCTGATGCCAGATAACCCGTTAATTGCAAACCATCAGCAGAAATAATATTGCGCTCAGCATCTAATTGAAATTGCCCATTACGGGTATAGTAAACTTGACCACTACTATCCACTAAACGAAAAAAACCATTCCCCGAGATAGCAACATCTAAACTATTATTGGTTGAAGTTGCGGTGCCATCATTAAAATTTTGCATAACAGCCGCCACTTTCACGCCCATACCGACTTTTGAGCCAGCATAAATATCGGCAAATGAAATACTCGCACTTTTAAAGCCTACTGTTGCAGAGTTAGCAATATTATTACCAATAACATCTAACTGTTTTGATGCGGCATTCATACCGCTAATTGCTTGAGAAAATCCCATATAAACTTTATCTCCCTAAAGAATTTGACGAACTTCGTCAATACTAATTGAACCAAGTATGCCTAAATCAAGTAAGACTTTATTATTCACTTGACTATTTATAACGCCATAAACGACAGAATAAGATAGTGACGTTGACGATACACTTTGCCCATCGCTTGTCGCCTTAACGGTAAAGGTATAACTGCCATCCGGGGCTGTTGTTCCATCATTAAGTTCACCATCCCAAGTAAAAGAGCTCACCCCAGCGGAAATCGAACCTAAATCAACTTCACGTACCACATTTCCATTTTCATCTTTAATGGTAATAACAACAGAATCCGCATCACGGGCTAATTCAAAACCAAATGGGGTAGTAATGGTTTCGCGCTCACCACCGCTCTCATCTTGTTCTGAGGTAGCAACCAAAATTTTATTACCTGGTACCATCACACCTTTACCAATCAGGTTACTGGCATTAACAGAAAGGCTGTCGTCAATTTGACCAGATACTACCCCTAATGTTGTGTTTAACCTTTCAATGCCAGCTAAGGTATTAATTTGAGCCAGCTGCGAAGTTAATTGGCTGTTATCCATTGGATTAGTTGGATCTTGATTCTTCATTTGAGCAATAAGCAGCGTTAAAAAGTTATCTTGCAACTCTTTACTTGAATTTGCTTCCGCTGCACTTTTTTGCATGGATTGTGGGCTTTTTATCGTTGATGATTCCGAAACCGGTACGTTAGACACTCCCATAAATGACTCCTTACTACTGTCCTAAGGTCAGTGTTTTTAACATTAAACTTTTTACCGTATTAATGACTTCTACATTTGCCTGATAACTGCGCGAAGCCGAAATCGTGTTAACCATTTCACCGACAATATCAACATTAGGTTTTTGAATATAACCTTGCTCATCAGCCAGTGGATGATGGGGTTCGTAAACTAAATTCATCGGAGTTGGATCATCAATAACTTGGGTAACTTTTACACCAGCAATGTGATTTTGATAGCCCTGATGATCAACACTAAACACCACCTGTTTAGCGCGATAAGCTTGACCTGAAGTACTGGTCACACTGTCAGCATTAGCAAGGTTACTGGCACTGACATTCATCCGCTGCGTTTGCGCCATTAAGGCTGAAGCTGAAATTGAAAAAATAGAGAAACTCATATCTATTGTTATCCTTGCTGTAATACTGACATTACATTCTTAAATTGTTCACCTAAAAAGGTTAAATTGCTTTGATAATGAATCGTGTTGTCGATAAATTCCGTGCGCTCTTGATCCATTTCGACAGTATTCCCATCAGCCGAAGCTTGATAAGCAATACGATAAAGAAGATTGGTATTCGTTGTTATAGGTGATTGAATTGCAATATGATTTTTGTTAGTCACTTGCAGTTTTACGCCATTAATATTATTTTGATTATTCAGTGCTTTGTTTAATTCAGCATTAAAATCAATATCTCTAGCCTGATAATGCGGCGTATCACTGTTAGCAATATTTGCAGCTAAAATCTGTTGACGTGTTTCACGTATATTTAATGCTTGTTGATGAAAATTCACAAATGTATCTAATTTATTCAGCATAAAAATCATCTCACCTTTATTGATGTTTTGAATTTTAAGTGAATCAAAAAAAAATCATCGTACAAATAACACCAAAAATTGTCCTTATTTCAACATTCAAACCATTTACGCATACAGTAAAATTCGACCATAAATAATTTTAAAAACAAGTAACTATGACATTTTTTATTAGATTGATATTTTGCATTTTTATACTATTAGGCTGGAAAACATCGTTTGCTGATGTACTTGATAATCAGATCCATCATTTTATTTTGGAACAATTGCAAGATAAAAAAATCGATCATATTGCGATTCGTTATCTAGCCGCTCAACCTGATTTAAACTGCCGTAAACCAACATTAAAATTACTAAGTAAAAATAAACTATGGGGCAACCTTACCCTGAGTGCAAAATGTAAAAATCAAACCAAATATATCCAACTCTATGTCGATGTGGTTGGCAGTTATATTGTTGCCAATCAAGCAATAAATGCCGACACCAAAATTACAGAACAACACATAACAGAGCAATCAGGTCAATTAGACAAACTCCCGGCCACAATCATTTTAGATAAAAGCCAAATTATTAACCATATTGCAATACGGCATATCGATCCACAAGAACCCATAAAAACTTCAATGATTAAAAGACACTGGCAGGTTAAAGCCGGACAACAGGTTAAAGTGATCATCAATGGAGATGGTTATTTAGTGGCAACTAAAGGTAAAACGTTGGCTAATGGTGCCTCGGGAGATTATATTCACGTTAAACTCAATACAGGCACGATTGTTGAAGGTATTGTCAGTGAGCAAGGTATAATAATTAATCAATAAATAAAATTAATGATTTTCAAATTTTTGCCGATAATACCATTAAACAAATCATTTAAATTTGAACTTCAATTAAAGGTATTTTATGAGTATAGATGCAACTAAATTGGTGACAACAATATCGGGACTACTCAGCCGTGAGGTAATCAATGAACAACAAAAAAATCCAAAGGCATCTGTACCAGAAAAAAATGATTCAACCACTTGCACTGACTTAAGGTTAAGTCAACATGTTATGGCACAATTGCAGTGCAGTGAGAACGATATTGATATCGAAAAAATAAAGACAATAAAGCAGGCAATTAGCAACGGTAGTTTAGTGATTAATCCAAGTAAAATTGCAGATGCGTTAATTCAACAAACTATTGAAGATATTAAAAGCTAATTCAAAACTGAAGGGAAATAAAAATGTTAGAATTAGACAACATTTTAGATAACGTCATCATTATGTTGCAAACATTATCCGACGTTCTTAACAATGAACAGCAAATATTGATTGAAAATAGTGCTATCAATCAACTCAATGCAGTTATTAACCAAAAAAACCAACTACTCATTGAGTTAAAATTACTCGACGAAAAGCGCATAAAATTTAGCAAACAGCATAATATCCAATCACCTTATAGTGAAAAAGCAAAGCTTGCTGATAAATGGCAATTTATTGTCAATACCACACAACAATTAGCGCTAATTAATCGTGAAAATGGCATGATTATTCAAAAACGTATGAACTTAACACAACAATCAATTGATTATCTAAAAAGCATTAATAATCCGGTTGTTTATACTAATCACGGTTATCAACAGACCGAAATTATTTCATCAAAACGTGCCAAAGTTTAGTGATAAAAGATATTATATGTTAGTAAACGCGATAAATACCCCGTAATTTAGGGTCTTTTCTAGCCAATAACTTTTTCGAGTTGAGTTCATACTGTCACTATTCTTATCCCCTAAATTTTATTTAAGCTCAATATGGCTGACGACAGTGATTTAGATAAAAGCGAACAACCCACAGATAGTAAAGTCAAAAAAGCTAAAGAAAAGGGGCAGATTCCACGATCGCGTGAACTAACTTCGTTAATCATATTACTGGTAGGTATTACACTATTTTCGATGATCGGTGCCAATTTAGTTGGCAATTTGATCGTTATTATCAAAACAGCAATGAAAGTGTCTAATCATGTTTTGGATGATAAGCTAGTCATTTTTAATTTGGTTAATTTATTCACAGCCGGTTTTTGGTCTATTTTGCCAATTTTTTTAGGTTTAGTGATTGTAGCTATCCTAGCGCCGCTTTGTGTTGGCGGCTTACTATTTAGTTTGCAATCAATTAAACCTAATTTTAAAAAACTCAATCCAATTGCCGGATTCGGTCGATTATTTAGTACGAAAATTTTTTCTGAACTACTCAAATCTATCCTTAAAGTCGTGTTAATTTCTGCTGCATGCGCACTTTTTTTATTACACCAATTTTCTACCATACTCTCATTGCCCAACATGTATTTAAGCAATGCGTTAGCAAAAGCCGCACAATTAATTATGATTTGTGGGTTATTTGCCGTCATATCTTTAATTCCAATGGTGGGGTTTGATATTTTTTATCAAATATGGAGCAATTTAAAAAAATTGCGCATGTCGAAACAAGAGATTAAAGATGAGTTTAAAGAGCAAGAGGGCAATCCGCAAATCAAAGGGCGCATTCGTCAAGTGCAACAAGCGATGGCAAGGCGCCGAATGATGAACGATGTAAGTAAGGCAAATGTGATTATCACCAATCCAACCCATTATGCGGTGGCTTTACACTATGATGAAAAAACTATGGCGGCCCCTAAATTACTTGCCAAAGGCACCGATAACACGGCTTTACGGATTAAAGAAATCGCCAGCGAACATGATATTCCACAATTAGAAGCACCACCACTTGCTCGCGCGTTATATCGTCACGGTGAAATTGGTCAAACCATTCCGACTGAACTTTATACCGCTGTCGCGCAAATTTTAGCTTGGGTGTATCAATTAAAACATTGGCGTAAACATGGTGGCAACAAACCAGCAAAACCCAATAACTTACCCATACCCGATTTTTTATCTGAAAATAAATAAAGGCAACCACTATTTTTATGATTAAATCTAAATTACTCAATATATTATCAATAAACGCATTAAAAACTGGTCATTATCAAATATTAGCCGGTCCATTACTGATTTTATTAATACTATCGATGATGGTATTGCCCTTACCGGCATTTGTATTAGATCTGTTTTTTACCTTTAACATTGCTTTGTCGATTATTATTTTAATTGTTGCATTATTTACTAAGCGAGTACTTGATTTTGCTGCCTTTCCAACTGTTTTACTTTTTGCCACCTTATTGCGATTATCGTTGAATGTTGCGTCAACGCGCGTCGTGTTATTAAAAGGTCATACAGGTAGTGCTGCCGCAGGGCGAGTTATTGAAGCTTTTGGCCATTTCTTGGTTGGTGGTAATTTTGCAATAGGCATTGTGGTGTTTATTATTTTGGTGATTATTAACTTTATGGTTATCACCAAAGGGGCTGGGCGTATAGCCGAAGTGGGTGCGCGCTTTGCGCTTGATGGTATGCCAGGTAAACAAATGGCGATTGATGCTGATCTTAATGCTGGATTAATTGGTGAAGACGAAGCCAAAGCGCGCCGAGCCGAAGTCACGCAAGAAGCTGATTTTTATGGTTCGATGGATGGTGCCAGTAAATTTGTCCGTGGCGATGCCATTGCCGGCTTATTAATCATGGCCATTACCATTATTGGTGGTTTAATGGTTGGTATTATGCAACATGATATGACACTTGCTGATGCCAGTAAAACTTATGTCTTACTAACCATTGGTGATGGTTTAGTCGCTCAAATTCCCTCACTGATTATTTCAACCGCCGCAGGCGTGATTGTAACTAGAGTCAGCTCGCAAGAAAATATTAGTGAGCAGATGCTCAACCAGTTATTTAAAAATCCACAAGTATTAATTTTAACAGCGGCTGTGATAGGGCTACTTGGTTTGATTCCTGGTATGCCAAATTTAGTGTTTTTATTGTTTACCGGTCTATTATTGGCTATTGCTTGGTGGTTAGCTAAATATAAAAAAAATGAGGTTAAACAACAAACCAAACAAGTCAATGTCGATGCCACTACACCAAGTAATATTGAAGCATCTTGGTCGGATGTCAATATTGAAGATACTTTAGCGATGGAAGTCGGATATGGGTTAATTCCAATGGTTGATCAATCACAAAATGGCGAATTACTTGGTCGAATACGCAGTTTACGTAAAAAATTTGCACAAACTTTTGGATTTTTACCACCACAAGTACATATTCGTGACAATTTGTCCTTAGCCCCTTACCAATACAAATTATTTATAAAAGGTGGTGAAATTGGGCAAGGTGAAATTATGAATAATAAATGGTTGGCAATCAATCCAGGTAAAGTGGTAGAAACCATTGAGGGTATTGCAACAACCGAGCCGGCTTTTGGATTACCGGCAATCTGGATAGATGAAAGCAATAAAGAAAATGCACAAATATTAGGTTATACCGTTGTCGATACCAGCACCATGATTGCCACACATTTTAACCACTTACTACAACAATTTGCCAGCGAATTATTAGGCAGATTAGAAACCCAAGAACTGCTTGACCGCCTGAAACAAGAGGTACCTAAGTTAGTTGAAGATTTTATTCCAGAGGTTGTAACGTTAACAACCTTTCATAAAATACTACAAAATTTAATAGCGGAAAAAGTGTCTATTCGTGATATGCGCACTATTATTGAAACCATTTGTGAAAACGCACCAAATCAAAATGATGTTTATCAATTATTGAGTATAGTCAGGATTGCTTTAGGTAGAGTCATCACTCAACAATGGTTTGCAGGTAACAATCCAATCGAGGTGATTGGCTTAGATATCAATTTAGAACGTTTATTACTGCAAGCCATGCAAAATACCAGTCATGTTGAACCGGGGCTTGCCGAGCAGATCATTGAACAACTTAAACAAGCACTTCATCAACAAGAAGCAATCGGCGCGCCACCAGTATTATTAGTTAACCACTCACTAAGGCTGATGCTATCACAGTTTTTGCGACCTAATTTTCCACAATTGGCGGTATTATCTAATCTTGAAATTACTGATAATCGTGAAATTAAGGTGACATGCCAAATTGGCAATACCTAATAGAACATAACATAAATAAGCATTAAAATTGGTTGACTAGCGAAAGTCGCTAAAGCATAACTGAGTTAACAAAGATGATCATTATCAGTGATGATCATCATTCCTATTCACTTATGACTCTTTTTTTCAAAAATAGTACCTTTTCTAAATGGGGATTGTTTAAAGGCATATTTTGTTAATAGAACATAACTCAATCCACCAACAAAAAAGCCAATTAGCCACGATAAACTCACTTCACAAAACGCGGCAGCCGAGCCAATAAACATTGCTAAAATAGCAGCTTTATTAAAGCCTGCAAATTGACCATTTTTATTATAGAGTTCATTAATATCGACTTGTTGGCGCCTTAATAGATAATACTCTACAAGTAAAATTGCCACAATTGGCCCTAAGAACGCAGAATAGATCAAAATAAATAGGCCTAAGCCCTTGGCTGATGAGTCTTGCACTAAGATCCAAGGAAAAGAAGCAATGGCGAGTAACCCCGTGATCGTTACCGCTGATTTATATTTGACTTTAGTTAATAAACTAATCACATATGCCGGTGGAATAATATTTGCCACCATGTTAACTGCAATCGCCCCAAGTACAATAAATGACGATACCGCAACAGTAATATAAGAATTATCAACAACAATTGCAAAAGCTTTAACTGGGTTACTGTTGCCTGTCACCGATGCTAACATAGCACCAATTGTGATAACAAATCCATAGGCAATGGTGATAGGTACAAAATATAACAATCCGCGTTTACCGTTACTAATACCTGATTTGAGTTCGCGTGAATAATCCGCCGCACTCAAAAATATTGCAGCATAATTACCTAAAAACATCATAATAAAACCAAAAAAAGGTAATCCCCAAGTTCCTTGAGTATTAATCCATTTTTCAATAATGACAGTTTGATGATTGCGAAGTAATAAAATAAAAGCATAGACAAGTGCGGATAGAATAACTAATGATATTAATATCTCAACCCATTTAATCGCATGAAAGCCATACAGTGATAACCCAATTTGTATAAATTGTAAAACCACAAAACAGATAAAGACATTATCAAAACTCTCATTGGATAGAATTTTGATAATTTCATTAAGTGCCGTGCCACCTATCCAACTTTGAAAGCCATACCAGACAATACCTGGAATACCACGAAGCAGTGAAGAGATTATCGAACCTTTTATACCAAATGACATTCTAAGTTGGACAACATAAGGAATGCCAGTACGGTAACCTAAGCGATCATTAAGTACAAAAATACTGGTAATAATTAAAATAGCAATCAAAGCCGCCATAAAAGTTTGCACAATATTCATAGTGGCAAAACCGGCAACCACTAAACTGGCGCCTAAGGTCATATTGCCAAGATTCACGCCATCACCAATCCACATAAAAGCATATGCCAAAGGATTAACCGTACGCTGTTGTGGTGTTTTGGGTAATAGTGATTTATCAATATTTAATTGGTTATTAGATAATTGAGGGCGATTATTATTCATTACCTATTCCTTTCGTACTTAACTTTTTAACGCCGCTATATTTAAACTAACGACGAATAAATGATCCTTTTGGTGTCGATTCAATACCCGTAGTCAAATTGTAAACTGTTTCGCCACGTAATAACGTACGTACCACTTGTGCGTTAATTTGTCGTCCAACATAAGGACTAAATTTATTACGATATTCAAGATCTTCTGCCCTTACCACATAACTTGATTGCGGTTTGATAAAGATAATATCCGCATCTTTACCAATCTGAATTGAACCTTTAGTTGGTAAGTTATAACGCTCAGCAGGATTTTTAGCGATGATATCGGCAAACTGTTTTAATGACATACCGCGTTTTTGCACCGCTTCATCAAAGAAAATATCGACATTATTTTGTACACCCGAAATTCCACCCCATGCATCAAATGCATTAGTTTTATTTTTCATTTCATAAGTACAAGGAGAATGGTCAGATACGGCGGTAATAATGTGACCAGAAAATAGATATTTCCATAATCCATCTTGGGCTTGTTTATCACGAATAGGGGGTGAACATTTTGCTAAAGGTCCGATAGCATCAAGTTCATCGGTGGTAAAATAGAGATAATGAATACAGGTTTCGCAAGTGACATCAATCCCTTCTTGACGCGCTTTTATCACCTCTTCAACGCCTTCTGGGCACGCCACATGACAAATATGAATACGGCACCCCGTTTGTTTAGCAAAAAAGATTGCCCGGCGAATTGCTTCTACTTCTGTAAAAATAGGACGGGTTGCCACATACTGTGAAACGCGCGTTTCACCTCGATCTTTGGCTTGTTTACCTAACATGTCGGTAATGGCGGCATTCTCAGCATGAATAGCCAGTAACTTACCGGTTTTAGCAATTTGACGCATGCCCTCCCAAAGTGCATAGTCATTAACGTTTGCAAAATCGCCCTCTAAAGTAGGATCGCCACACGTTGCCATAAAACATTTAAATGCGGTTACCCCCTCTTTAACTTGTGCTTCAATGCCACCATTAGTGAGGTTATAAGGAACTAAACCGCCAAATGAAGCAACATCAACATAGAGTTTGCCCTCACCGGCAGCGTATTTTTGTCGAAGTGTATCACCACAAGTGGTTGCTGGCAGTTGATTAAGTGGCATTTCAACAAAGGTTGTCACGCCACCTTTAGCGCAAGCTTTGGTACCAGTGACATAACCTTCCCACTCACAACGAATACCGCCAGGTTCGCTTATATGTACATGTACATCAACCATACCTGGGCTAACAATTAAACCTTGAGCATCAATAACTTCATGTGCACCATTTAGATCTGGAGCAATGGCTGCAATTTTGCCATTTTTAATGGCAACATCAGTACGGACTTCACCTGATTCTAAAATGACAATACCATTTTTTATAATTCGATCATACTGCATAATAATTTTCCAAAAATGATTAGTAAAAAATATACTTGTAATAACGCTTATTGTTCATCTTATTCATTATTACTGTTCATTACTACATTTTTGTGCAAAAAACATACCAAGGCAAAAACCACGTATCATTGCTACTTATTTGATCTTTACGCACCAAAATGATCCATATGCTCAATTATTGCAGATTAGTTTTAATCATTATGGAGCATTAAAGTTAAGCAATACCAAAACGTATCAGCAACGTCATATCAAATAATTTAAATGGTGATGTACTTTAATTATCAATATCAGCCTAAAACCAGGTTCTATTTGTTATTTATGTAAAGTGTTACTGACATAAATAAGAACGACGTTTTAATCTATCGAAAATACTTTTTATAAAGTTTTAATATACTTTATTTTTATATAGATTTTCTCTTTCAAAAAATCAATCTGTTAAATCTTTAATGGATTTTATTATGGCATTAACTCCAATTTCTACTTTACTGCGGGCACAACCTACATTTAATCTTAAAAATCCTAGTCCAGCATCTCCATAGGTGGATCCAGGCATAATGGCAACTTTTTCTTTAAAGATGAGTTGATGTTGTAATTTCTCATCATTTAAATGAAAAGATCTTAAATCAATCCAAGCTAAATAAGTTGAATCTGGAGGTGTGCAATTTAATTGGGGAAACGCTTTATTTAGTTCATCTGCAACAAAATTTAAATTAGCTTGTAAATAAGTTTTTAACTGAGAAAGCCAAGGTAAACCCTCCTGATAGGCAGCAATTGTTGCAACTAATGACAAAACCGCGGGTGATGAGAGTCCATCACAAGATTTAAGTTGTTGTAGATAATCATTTCTAGTCTCTTCACTTTGGATGATACCGTAAGCACCGGTTAAAGCAGGAATGTTGAAGCTTTTAGAAGCAGAAGAAACTATAGCCCAGTTATTTTTACCATATTGGCTCCATGGAATATGCTTGCCAACCCATACCATATCCATATGAATTTCATCACTAATGACTTTCACATTATATTTATCACATAAACTCGATATAACCTTTAACTCTTCGTGATTCCAGACCTTACCGGTAGGGTTATGAGGATTGCATAACAATAGTATTTTGACATCTTTTTTAGATAAGATTGTTTCAAGATAATTGAGGTCACATTCCCAATTATTATTTTGTTTAATTAAAGGACATGATTGTACTTTTCTTTTATTACCTAAAATGGTTTTATAAAAAGCATCATATGCCGGAGTATGCAATACGACACTATCCCCTTCGTCACTCCATAAAGAAATTAATTTTGATATTATATAAATAACTGATGGGCCATAGACAATCATTTCAGGATCAATTGAGGTATCAAATTGAGATGAAAACCAATATTTAATAGCACCTAGATATTCTTCATTCTTCCA
Organism: Gilliamella sp. B2969; assembly: GCF_026536195.1. Classification (NCBI taxonomy): domain Bacteria; kingdom Pseudomonadati; phylum Pseudomonadota; class Gammaproteobacteria; order Orbales; family Orbaceae; genus Gilliamella; species Gilliamella sp. B2969. Next base: position 144,733 of record NZ_JAFNOP010000007.1, on the reverse strand, counting down.
ACGACTATAACCTAAAACCCCATGTTCAATTCTTTTTTCCAGTGCTTTTTTGATACAAGGTGCTATTTTAAAATCCATATCTGAAATGGTAAAAGGTGTTAAATTAGCAACGCCAAAACGATCTTGAACATAATCCCACTGTGTACACCATGTCCCTAATCGATTAACAGGTTGGTCAAAATCAAAAATGTCGTTTGATAACGTCATGTCCATATTCCTTGCAAACAAAAGGGAGAGTATAAGTACTCTTCCTTTAGGGTATATAATTAATTATTCAAATATTTTTGTAAATCATCTTTTACAACTTGAACTTGGGGGCCTATCACCACTTGTAAATTATGATCATTAAGTCTAACCACGCCAATAGCTTTGTTAGCTTTTAATTTAGCATCATCGACAAGATTAATATCTTTTACAGACAATCTTAATCTAGTAATGCAATTGTCCAAAGAGATGATATTGTCCACACCACCTAATGCTTCAAGAATTTCAATAGTGTTATAACCAGAATTAGTCGCTAAATTATTCTTAGCTTGAGGAGTACTATCGGTATCAAATTCGTTATCACTTTCTCTGCCTGGAGTTTTTATATTGAATTTCAGTATGAAAAATCTAAAAATAAAGAAGTAAATAACAAACCAAAAAGCAGCAACAACGGGTACTAAATACCATTTAGTGGCAGTACCATGTAAAATACCAAAGACCACAAGATCGATAATATTACCGTCAGTATTACCAATTGTTACACCGAGCAGTGACATTACCATAAAACCAAGTCCAGTTAAAACAGCATGGATAACATATAAAACTGGGGATACAAATAAGAACAAAAATTCTAATGGTTCAGTTATTCCACCAATAGTACAAGCTACAATACCTGAAATTAGCAATCCTTTGATTTTGTGTCTATTTTCTGGCTTAGCACAGACATACATAGCCAATGCCGCTCCAGGTAATCCCCCTAAAAATGATGGCATTTTACCTTGAGATAAAAATCGCGTTGCGCTTTCTGAGAATTCAGTCGTTGTAGGACAAGATAATTGTGCTTGGAATATGGTTAATGCCCCACTAACTGTTTCATTACAAACTTCCATTGTGCCACCAGCATCAGTAAAACGCACCAAAGCAACTAAAATATGGTGTAATCCAAAAGGTAATAACAGTCGTTCGCCAGTACCAAAAATAAATGGACCAAAATCACCAGTACTATTGACAATATAACCTAATCCACTAATACCTTTGGCAAAAAATGGCCAAATTAAAGGTACTAATAATCCCAAAATACCGAAAGTAACAGTTGTAATAATTGGCACAAAACGATTACCACCAAAAAAAGCTAATGCATTTGGCAAACGAATTGCTCGGAATCGTTCATGTAATATATAAACCAAAATACCAACAAAAATAGCGCCTAAAATACCAGTATTAATTGATTGAATACCAAATATCGACTGAATATCATTAGCTCTTAAGACCGCTGGGTCTGTAGTCGGTAAAATACCAGAAATAGTCAAATAAAAGTTAATACTTAGGTTAAGTACAATGTAACCAACAAAACCAGAAAAAGCAGCAACGCCTTTATCTTCTCTAGCTAAACCTAAAGGAATAGCGATTGCAAACATTACCGGAAGAAAGCTAAATGCAAAAGAACCAACTTTACTCATCCATGTGAAAATGGTAATACAAAAGGCATTATCTAAGAAAGGAAGTAAATCCCGCACATCCTGGCTAGCTAATGAACTCCCAATTCCAAGCATAATCCCACAAAATGAGAGCAAAGCTACAGGTAGCATAAATGTCTTACCTAAACTCTGAAAAAATTCCCAAAATGTTACTTTATTTGTTGTTTTATTTTCCATAATTTCATCCATTTTTATAAAAACACATTTAATTTAGCTCAATACTCTATTTTTTACCATAGATGAAATGAGGGAATTATCTCAATAATAATAATAAAATATAATGTGTATGATAACTATATGAAAAAAAATAACATTAATAGAATCTGACCAGATTAAGCAGCATGATTAGTTTGCCTATTTTTACCTAAAGTTTAATTTATAGCTGAATTTTTCCTATGCAAACAATAAATATGCTTACCGTGTTTATTGTTTGGCAATTTTAGATTATAAATTAACACTCGTTTAAGCGCTGATGGCCTTAATCAAAAACTTGCAACACTAGTTCGGCTAAAGTGAGCTGAATCGGCAAACCTCATATCATTAGCTAAAGTTGTTAATGTATGACACAACATTTATCATATAAATCATATAAAGTACTAAACGAATTCGAGTTTTCATTTATCCTATTTTCCTAAATTTATCTGTAAATGATTAATAAACAGCTACTCAACCAAATACGATAAAAATGGTTATTAATAGTTGATAAATAGAGTGGTTTATTGGGGGAAAGGTGATCGGTTTTAACTACCTTACATTAATCACAACGACTTAATGTAAGGTAATGTCTAAAGATTACTCAGTAACAATAGTAAAACGTTGTTTAATATGTTTAGCATGTTCAGCTTCGTCGATCATAGCAATTGCATAATCGGCATAGCTAACGTGGCTTTTACCGTTACTATTGAATAAAACTTGCTCACCGCCAGAAGTGTAATGACCGGTTCTTGGTCCATCAGCGATAAACTCAATAGCTGGGCTTAAATAGGTCCATTGTACGTCATCGCATTTTTTCAATTGATCAAGGCCTTTAGCCATATTATTGGCTAGCGGTTTAAACTCGTCAGGGAATTGAGGTGTATCAACTAAACGAACTGTTTGTTCTGGATTAACGTACAAGCTTCCCGCTCCACCAACAACTAACAAGCGATTAGGTTTACCACTTAAAATATCAGTTAAATGTTTTAAGCTAGTTTGATGTTGTGGAAGGGTGTCGGGCGTCCACGCCGCGAAAGCATCAATGATGACATCAAAAGGTTTCAAATCGTCATATGTAAGTTGAAAAAGATCTTTAACTAGCACGTTTGCTTTAGGATCAACTTTCGCATCAGCTTTACGTACAATGGCGGTAACATCATGTCCACGCGATAGCGCTTCTTTAACAATCAAACTACCTGATTTACCATTAGCACCAATAACTGCAATTTTCATTATCCACTCCTTTTGTCTTATCTAAATAAAATATTTTAAATTTTGGTTAATGCCTAATTTACTGAGCATCTACGACCCAAACACGATATTTAGATTAATATTCAAAGTTTCTATTGTAAAGTAGGTACTAAGTAGTAATATAGTATCCAATTTGGAACCATTGTTGAATTTAAAGGAATTATTGATATGTTAACCATTGACAACTTACCACCTTGCCCTGTTGAAACTACATTAATGCTAATGGGTGATAAATGGAAAGTTCTGATTATCCGTGACTTACTGACCGGCACTAAACGTTTTGGCGAATTAAAAAAATCACTAAATGGCATATCACAAAAAGTGTTAACTCAACATTTAAGAGCAATGGAAAAAAGTGGTCTTATTCATCGTAAAGTCTATGCTGAGGTTCCCCCTAAAGTTGAATATACTCTTACCGAAGTCGGGCAAAGTTTAAAACAAGTACATGATGCGATGTTAGATTGGGGACAAGCGTATAAATCAAGAAAGAATCAGCAATAATAATTACAAATCAATCATGTAAATATAACTAAAAACGCATAACTAAAACCCCAAAGAGTGGTAAACAACTTACCATTCTTCAATCAAATACAGTTAGTTATCTACTTCCAGACAACCAAAATAAAATTCACCGGTTTTAGTATCTTGATCGCGACCAATAAGCACTGTCTTTGGATAAGGATTATCAGTAGTCACAGGTGCAGTATATTTATAATATTGATTGATATTACCCCAAGAAAGCGTTTGTTTTAGCTCATTAGGAATTGGTTTTGCGCCAATCGATTGAACAAAATTATTCATATCCCCTTTAGCGATAGCAAAAAAATAAGACCCACTATCACCAAGATAACGCACAACAGATACTGTAACATTATCAATGTTAAACGGTGTGGCAAAATGAAATTCCTGATTAATCAGTCCATCTTCTTCCAAATTTTTAACTTTAATATTGTGTTCACGTAGTCGCGCTACTGTTTTGGCATCGCGCGCATCAAAAGCCTCGGTTTGGCAAAATAAAGCAGCTTTAAATTCATCTTCAACGGTGGCTGCTTTTGGATTAGCCAATGCCACCCATTGTAAGCCCAACATAAGCACTATACCACTGAAAATCTTATAGCGTGTTTTCATATGTTCCTTATAAAATCCTAAACCATACATGTAAATATTCAGCTAATTAAATTTATTTAACCGACCAAACAACATATTGCTGGCTTTTGATAAAAGTCTTTTTTGTCTAAACATTGAAGTTTTTCATAAACGCTATTATGACTTTTTTTGTATCAAAAGATACTATTTTTTCTCAAAGCAAAAGTGAGCCATGCAATATGAATATCGCAATTTCCCTTAAACTATATTACTATGATTTAACTGATTTTCATTCACTGAACTAACTATGCGCGAGTCTTCCAATAACTTAACCATTAAAGATATTGCCAAACTTTGTGGGGTAAGTAAGTCCACTGTTTCAAGAGTAATAAATCACGATCCTATGGTGAAGGAAGTGACGCGTAATAAAGTCATGGCGATAATTGAGCAGTATCAATTTACCCCATCAAAATCAGCCAGGGCAATGCGTGGTTATGGTAATAAAGTGATTGGTATTATTGTAACTCGCCTTGATTCGATGTCTGAAAATCAAGCAGTTCGCTCAATGTTACCTATTTTTTACCAGCGTGGTTACGATCCTATCATTATGGAAAGCCAATTTAACATTGATAAGGTGCAAGAACACCTAGCAATGCTAAAAGAGAAACAAGCAGATGCGGTAGTAATATTTGCGTTTACCGGGCTTGATAAATCTTTATTATCTGACTGGAAAAATAGGTGTGTGATATTGGCAAGATCGTTTTCCGAATATACTTGTGTTTGTTATGATGATGTTGGAGCGGTAACAAATTTATTTAACTATCTACACCAAAATAAAAAACATCAAAATATTGCTTATATTGGTGTAGATAAGCAAGATCAAACAACTGGCGCACTGCGATATCAAGCCTATCAAGATTGTTGCTTAGCACATCACACCATACCTAATGCTTACTTAGGCAAATTAAGTTACCGTTCTGGCTATAACCTTGCTCAATCAGTTTTAAAGCATTCACCTTCGGCTATCATTTGTGCTACCGATGCTATCGCATTAGGACTAAATAAATATTTAAGTGAAAAAAAACGCAATCATATCGTTGTGGCTAGCGTTGGTCATAGTGAACTGCTTACTTTTTTGTTTCCACAAACTGTCGTTATAGAACTAGGTTTTGATAGAGCCGGCATTTATGCTGCTCAAGAGTTACTTAATATGTTACAAGGTAAAATTACCGGTAAAACTATCACGGTTCCTTGCCAATTAACGAATCAATAATCAATCTGATTCGAATTATACGCTAAAAAATTGTGAATTGAATCACAATTTGGGAACGTTCCCATTTATTATTTATTGAATTCAATTTATGATAACTATTGATATAAAATAGCCAAATTATTGATGTAATAAAACAGCGAAAGTACTAATTGAAAGGAGACTTGCGATGGCTAAAGATTCGAAAATATCAACAGAATCGATCATGCAATTAATTGAATTTGTTGGCGGCAAACAAAACATTGCGAGTGTAAGCCACTGTTTGACTCGATTAAGGTTTGCTTTGGTTGATCCTAAAACCGCCAATATCCAAGCTATCGAAGCATTACCTTTTGTCAAAGGATGCTTTAACAATGCTGGGCAATTTCAAGTGATTATTGGCACGAATGTGGATGATTATTACAAAGTACTAATCCAGCAGTTAAATTTAACTGAAGCAACCAAAGAACAAACAAAAGCTGCATCTAAACAAAATATGTCTGTTTTTGAAAGATTAATTTCGAACTTAGCTGAAATTTTTGTACCCTTGCTGCCTGCTTTAATTGCAGGTGGTTTGTTATTGGGATTACGCAACATTATTGGTGATATGCCCACCATAGATGATAAGCCATTAATTGAAACTTATCATTGGTTAGCACCTATTTACAATATACTTTGGCTACCTTGTGAAGCAATTTTCCATTTTCTACCGGTGGCAATTTGTTGGTCAACGGTGAAAAAAATGGGTGGGTCGCCTGTGTTAGGGATTGTTCTAGGCATAACATTGGTTTCACCACAATTGATGAACGCTTACGATCTTGGCAGTAAAATACCTGAAGTGTGGGATTTTGGCTGGTTCACTATCCAAAAAGTCGGCTATCAAGCACAAGTGATTCCATCGATTTTTGCCGGTTTAGCACTAGGATGGATCGAAACGCGATTACGTAAAATTATCCCTGATTATCTTACGTTAGTGATTGTTCCGATTGTATCACTGCTACTTGCTGTTTTTTTAGCGCATTTTTTATTAGGTCCTTTAGGGCGTATGTTAGGTAATGGTATTGCCTATGGGGTTAGATATTTGATGACGGGTGATTATGCCTTTATTGGTTCAGCCATTTTTGGTTTTTTATACTCACCGTTGGTGATCACCGGTATTCACCATACAACGTTGGCCATTGATATGCAGATGACCCAAAATATGGGGGGCACACCGATTTGGCCAATTATTGCCCTATCCAATATTGCTCAAGCCTCGGCGGTTGTTGGCATTATTTTAGTTAGTAAAAAACATAACGAACGTGAAGTGTCGGTTCCGGCTGCCATATCAGCTTATCTGGGCGTGACTGAACCAGCTATGTACGGGATCAATTTACGTTATAAATTCCCGATGCTATGTGCCATGATCGGTGCTGCGTTTGCTGGCTTAGTTTGTGGTCTATTTGGTGTGTTATCTAATGGTATTGGAGTCGGCGGATTACCAGGCATCTTATCGATTCAACCCGTTTATTGGGGAATTTATGCCTTAGCTATGTTGGTGGCAATAGTTGTGCCAATTGTTTTAACAGCAGCTGTTTATAAATTAAAATTGAAAAAAGGCACATTAGATATTCGCTAAACACGAATTAATATCCGTTAACCATTCGATTACTGAATGGTTAATTCATGTCAGATTAAAAAATAAAGAGTAAGCAATGAATAAAATAGATATCCCGTGGTGGCAAAATGGTACTATCTATCAAATCTATCCCAAAAGCTTTCAAGCCAGTGGCGCGGGTTCAACGGGGGATTTATTAGGCATTATTAGTCGATTAGATTATCTGAAAAATTTGGGCATTAGTGCGATTTGGTTAACGCCAATTTATCCCTCTCCGCAAGTTGATAATGGTTATGATGTATCGGATTATTATGATATTGATCCGGCTTATGGCACGATGGACGACTTTGAATTATTGGTTAAGCAGGCGCATGAACGTGATATCCGGATTATGATGGATATGGTATTTAACCATACTTCAACAGAGCATCCATGGTTTAAATCCGCCTTAGATAAAACCAGCCCATTTCGATCGTTTTATATTTGGAAAGATGCCAAAGCTGACGGATCAGAACCCAACAATTGGCGATCTAAATTTGGCGGCAAAGCCTGGCAGTGGCATGAGCAATCAGGACAATACTATTTACACCTGTTTGCAAAGCAGCAAGCCGATCTCAATTGGGAAAATCCAACTGTCCGCCAAGAGATTAAACATGTCTGTCAATTTTGGGCGGATAAAGGGGTTGATGCATTAAGGCTTGATGTGATTAATTTGGTCTCTAAACAGCAAGACTTTCCGGATGACATGAATGGTGACGGACGAAGATATTATACGGACGGCCCGAAAATACACGAATTTTTACAAGAGTTAAGTCGAGATGTTTTTCAACCTAATGGTTTAAAAACCGTGGGTGAAATGTCGTCCACTACGCTTGAAAACTGTCAAAAATATGCCGCATTGGATGGCAAAGAGTTGACCATGACGTTTAATTTTCATCATTTAAAGATTGATTATCCAAATGGGGAAAAATGGACGCTGGCTAAGCCTGATTTACTTGAACTCAAAAAAATACTTGGCTATTGGCAAATGGGTATGCACGGTAAGGCATGGAATGCGATTTTCTGGTGTAATCACGATCAACCTCGCATTGTGTCACGTTTAGGTAACGAAGACCAATACCACAACGAATCAGCCAAAATGCTAGCGATGATTCTTTATGGACTACAAGGCACGCCATACCTTTATCAAGGTGAAGAGATCGGGATGACCAATCCCCATTTTACTCATATTTCGCAATATAAAGATGTGGAAAGTCTTAACATCTACCAAGAAAAAATTGCCGAAGGTGTGTCAGAGTCTGATATGTTAGCGATTCTTGCCAGTAAATCACGGGACAATAGCCGAACGCCAATGCAATGGGACAACACCGTCAACGCCGGATTTAGTCAAGGTAAACCTTGGATTGAGGTGGCAAACAATTACCCAAAAATCAATGTGAAGGCAGCACTTGACGATCCTAATTCCATTTTTTATTGCTATCAAACCTTAATCAAATTACGCAAAACATATCCGATCTTTATTTTCGGCGACTATCAAGATCTAACGCCTGATGTTGCTAATTGCTGGTGCTATGTCAGACATTGGAATAATCAAACATTACTTGTGATAGCCAATCTGACCGAAAATACGGTTAAATGGCAATTGCCTAAAGCATTGGAAAATAGTTCTTGGCAAAACTTGTTAAGTAATTACTCAAATCAAACAGAGTTTGAAGGTGAAATGGTATTACAACCTTATGAGGCTATGTATTTGTTGCACGAAAATAATTAGCAATTTTTAACATACTAAAATTAACGCAGAATTGAATGGTTCAGCTGGGTATAGTGAGTTACTTTTCTGCTGGCTTATGCAAACAATAAATATGTTTACCATGTTTATTGTTTGGCATTTTTTGATTATAAATTAACGCTCGTTTCAGCTCTGAGGGCCTTAATCCGAAACTTGCAACACAAGTTCGGCTAAAGTGAGCTGAATCGGCAAAGCCCATATTATTAGCTAACGTTGTTAAAGTTGCCGATGCGTCAAGCGTATTAATAACATCACGCAATCTTTTCCATAACAGATAGCCTCGGAAATTAATACCTAGATTTTCTCGAAATAAATGTAAAAAACGACTTTCGGATAAATAAATTTTATCAGCAATGTCTTTTGAGGATATCTGTTTTACCGGCAATAACGAAATTATTGAAATTGCTTTAACTATTCGACTATCTTGCCGACAAAGACAACTTGTATTAGGGCGATATAATAAATTAACAATATGCTCGACATCGAATACCTGTTTATTTTCAATAGTATGTATAAAATATTGTGCCAGTGTTGAAGCTTCTTCACGCGATAAACGATAAATAGGATCGTTTTCAGTAAAATGTGACAACAAATGAAAATAAGGCGCGTCGGGTTCGAGTAAAAAATTGATAGCGCAAGTTGTATTTAATTTATGTGGCAGATTTGAACGAATAATAAAACCAAATTCACGATACTTTTTATCTTCTGTTTCTAAACTTAAAAAAATATCGTGCAGTGATATCGTTAATTGTAAACAAGGATGGCGATGAAATTCGGTATTAACGTTATGGAGAAAGTACAAAGTTGCTGACTCTTGTTCATCTAATTTAATCACCGAATCAATATGCAAAATGCGCTCTCCTGCTTATTTTATATCTGAATACTATACCACTGATTGATTCTTTACTCCTGTCATAAAAATCACGTTGATTTAATTAGCCAAGTATCAATTAACCTTCACCGAAGATTTTGCTAACCATACTATACCAATTAAACCTAAAAATATCATACCATATAGCCAAAATATCTCATTAATACCAATTAATAATCCTTGATTGGTAATCTGTTGAGCCAACATAGCTGATACTTGCATATTAGATAGGTCTTGTTGATTGAATTGTTGATAAGTGTAATTTAATGCCTGAGAATTTTGATAAATTATATCAGTCAATTGACTGTGATGAATTACTTCACGACGCTCCCATAAAGTAGCGGTTAACGAGGTACCAACTGATGTCGATAACGTTCTAAAAAAGTTAAAGATACTGCCGGCAATTGCTAATTTATGAATGGGAATATCAGATAAAATAATGATATTTAATGGCATAATAAAACACGCTATCGCAAAACCTTGATAAAACTGCGGCCATGCTGCATCAGCAAAAGTCATGTTTGATTCAAATGTATATGCTCGCCAAAAAAAACAGAGTGCAAACACAATAAAGCTAAACGTCACCACTTTTCGCATATCAACATTTGAAGCAAATCGGCCAATTATTGGCGCAAGAAAAATAGGAACCAAACCAATTGGCGCCAACACTAAACCGGCGTAAGTTGCAGTATAACCAAACACACGTTGTAATAATTGTGGTTGAATAACCAGCGTGCCAATATGGAGTAAAAATGCCAAACTGATACAAATTGTGCCAATGGTAAAATTTCGGGATTTAAAAACGGATAAATCAATAATTGGATAATCTGTTGTTTGTTCCCAAATAATAAAATAACTAATAAAAACAACAGCTAATACAGAAAGAATAATAATCTGATTAGAATTAAACCAATCAAGCTCTTTTCCTCTATCTAATACCAGTTGTAAACACCCCACGCCAGCTATAAATAAAACTAATCCAATTCTATCAATGGGTAATTTGCTGGTAGCCGTTTCACGATCTTTTAATAAAAGGTGAACACCAAACCAAATGATGATCCCGAAAGGAATATTGATTAAAAAGATCCATCCCCAAAAATAATTATCACTAATCCAACCACCTAGAATTGGACCACAGATTGGCGCAATAATAATTGTCATTGACCATATGGCTAATGACATATTTTTTTTGGCCGGCGGGCAATACGCTAATAGCAAGCTTTGCGATAGAGGGATGATTGGTCCAGAAACCATACCTTGCAATAATCTTGAAAAAATCAGCATGGCTAAACTATTTGAAATACCACAAAGCCAAGAAGTGACTACGAAAAATAAGATAGAATAAGTAAATAATTTCACTTCACCAAAACGCTGAGCTAACCATCCCGTTAAGGGGATCGAAATAGCATTAGCAACGGCAAAAGAGGTGATAACCCACGTTCCTTGCGAGTTTGAAGCACCAAGATTACCCGTAATGGTTGATAACGCCACATTAGTAATTGTTAAATCCAAAATCTGTAAAAACGCGATTACCGCTAATAAAATAATTAGTAAGATAAATCTGATGCCAGTTAAAGGCAATGAGGACGCTTTACTTTGATTCATTGAATAATCTGCGTAGCGTAGAAATTGGTTTTTACAATATCCTCAACGAGCTGCTCAAATTCACTTTCATCAAAAGAAAGTGAATCCGTTTGATATTTTATCGTCTTCGCTGGAATATCGGTTAAAAGCTTACCTGACGTATCATGCGTATCCACATTCACATTCATTGATAAGCCTATACGTAATGGAAATTGTTTAAGTTGCGCTTTGTCTAATTCAATCCGTACCGGTAAACGTTGAATCACTTTGATCCAATTTCCTGTCGCATTTTGTGCAGGTAGCAAAGAAAAAGCACCGCCAGTACCCATCGCAATACCACTTATCTTTCCTTTATACTCAACTTTTTCACCATAGTAATCACTTTCTAAGGTAACTGGCTGACCGATACGAATATCGTTTAACTGTACCTCTTTAAAATTTGCTTCTACCCATACTTGATCTAACGGAACAATAACCATTAAACGCTCACCTTTAGTCACTTGTGTACCAACTTGGACACTTCGCCTCGCGACATACCCAGTTACAGGCGCGGTGATTTTGGTTCGCTTTAAGTTAAGCCAAGCTTGTTTTAATTTAAAAATTGCTTGCTGAATACTTGGTTGTTCTAATAATGGCGTTTTCATTAGTAGCGCATTATTAATGGCTAATTCATGCTTAGATATCTTTAAATCATTAATAGCAAAATCGACATCTTGCCTTGCATGAATAATCTCTTCTTTTGAAATGACCTTTCGTGACCAAAGATTCTCCCGGCGTACAAGATCTTGCTTAAGTTTGTCTAAGGTGACTTGTTTTAACTGAATGCTGGCTAAAAGTTTTTCATTTGTGATCTGAATTTGATGCAACTCTCTAATCGCTTTGATTAACGCATTTTTGGCATAACCAAATTCATTTTCTGCATCAACTGCATCAATCGTTGCTATCACATCATTTTGTTGAATAAAATCGTTATTATCGACATTAATCTCTACTATTCCACCATTTACTTGCGCATCAACCGGGACCTGATTACCCATAACATAGGCATTATCAGTTGATTGATTAAATCGACTAAACATAAACCAATAAACGCCATAAGCCAAAGCAAAAAAAAGAAATAATAGCGTTAATATAATCAGCTTCTTTTTACGTTTAATTGGGGGCGGTGGCGAATCTATCTCTTTATCCATACTTTTGTCCGTCTAACTACCTTGAGATTGATTAAAAAAAAATTTATAAGTAGTATTCAAAAGAAAAATGATTTTGTCTTGAATAAAGTAGCTAACTTGCTTTTAATTGAAGTGATGAAAAGATTGAAAACAACAAAAGGACGGCCTAATGAAATTAATTAATTTATTAATTATCATCTTATTTAATTTTATCGGCGCCTATCTAAGTTACCAATGGTGTTATCGAATAATTATCGCAAAACATCGCACACCAGAATTATATTATTTAATATTTTATGGTTTGTGTTATTTCTGTTTTATTCTGATTTCAATCTTTCTTTTAAATAAAATAAAACGACCACTTGGATTAGTCATTTTAGGCGTGCCAATTGGTATTATAATTCCCGCAATGCCGCCTATTGTCCCAATGTTAGTAATGGAAGATACTGATAAATTGGCTTTTAATCTAGATTTTATTATGGGGATGTTAGGTATCACATCAATGATAACCCTTAATTTTATAATCTATCCGGCAATTTTATTATGCTGTCATTATTCGATTATTGGGTTGCAAAAAGTAAGAAGTAAGAAGTAAGAAGTAAGAAGTAAGAAGTAAGAAGTAAGAAGTAAGCTTGCATTGAAGCAATAATCAATTGCAATAACTAGCCAAAAAATTGTCCAACTATTTTATACTGTCGAACTTATTAGATTGGATTGTTGATATTGAATTATCTGCTGTTATTTTAGGCGTTTTATAATAAAAATTAGGAGAATTATAATCCAATCTAAATACTAAATGAATGTTATTGCAGTTTACGATGAACCTATCAGGTAAACATAAAATATGCCAGCACAGGTATAACAAAGATTAATTAACTTCTGCTAAGCCTAAGAAAAATATGCTATATTATTTTTTAATTGATTTTACAAGGTGATACGATGGATATTAAACTGACTAAGCATGATAAACGCTATATTGAAAGCACGGATGATGTGTACAGCATTATGCAACGTGTGTTATTGCGTGATAACCAAATCGACCAAGAAAAAGAACATCTTTGGATGATTGGCATGAATCAAGCTGGTTATATCCTGTATATCGAACTGATTGCGCTTGGCAGTTATAAATCGGTCGACGTTGAACCGATGAATGTATTTCGTGTTGCAGTGATGAAAAACGCCTCACGGGTGATACTAGTTCATAATCACCCGTCAGGATCACTGACGCCGTCGGATGCCGATAAAGATATCACCGATCGCCTAATTCAAGTCGGCCGTATTTTAAATATCGACCTAATCGACCACCTAATCATCACCCCTAAATCCTATATCAGCTTCCGCAGTACTAAACTTATGGACGAGTTAGAACAAAGCCTAAAATACGTACCGACTTATCAAGTAGTTGAACGCATCCGTAAGGAAGAAAAGTTGATTGCTAAAGAGAAGTTGGCGGTTGAAAAGGATAAGACAAAAACAGCTCAACAAAAAGCAAAAGAAATAAAAGAAAAAGCTGAGACTGAAAAGAAAATATTGATTAATGCATTGTTGGAAAAAGGTGTTTCGGTTGATGATATCGCTAAAATTTTGGGGATAACGGTGAAGGCGGTTGAAAAAATAATAGATAAAAAATAAATAACAGGATAAGCGAGATGATTGATTTAAAAGCAGAATTACCTAAATTAAATAATTTAGCCAAGCGCCATAAAAATAATTCATTACTGTTTAATTTTTTCTTTAATGAACTCAAAATTAAATGTATCTTTTTTTCACAACCACAAACGTTAATGATTGGAGTTACAGATAAAAATGTAGCGTGGCAAAGTGAAATATCAAATGGAATGTTAAGTGAAAAAATTCCCAATGAAGCCTATCAAGTAATTCGTGACTTTTTAAAATTTGATGATCAATATTCAAATAGGGCTTTTTTTGAAAAATTAAAACAGCAACTCAATCTTCTCAATGAAAATACAAATTCCCCAAAAAGTGATGAGATAAACCAATTAATAAGGCAGTGTATAACAGCCGACAAAAAATATGATTCAGAAGGTGATCGCCCGTTTTTTGACCACTGGAGACGCTCAAGACCAAGTCCCGATTCATTAAATAAAATTCAACGTTATTTTGGTAAAGAGATCAAAGACTATTGCAGTGAACAAAGCATTACCGCTGTTTGGTCAGAGACACCGAAAAGAGATAGTTTAACCTTTGCTGATCCTAAAGATAAAATCATTCAGTCAATGCCAACAAATATTAATAAAAAAGGTTATATACAAAGGATTCAAACGGTAATCCCAAATTCAAAAAAAGAAGTCGACATTAATTTAGAGGGCAAAAATTTAATTCTAACTGGTAAAAATGGTTGCGGAAAAACTCAGCTCATCAATCTACTCCATGAGTATCTTGTAAAACGGATTGTTGAAAAGAATAATCCAGATATAGAAACGTTAATCAAAACTCAAGAGAATCTTAAAGATTGGTTTTCGAAAACTAAAAAATCAGACTCAATGTATGATATTCGTCTTGGTCAAATCAAATTAAATGACATGCAAATTAAAGAAGCATTGAATCAGATCATAAACCCAACAGAACTTGAGCAATTAACCGCTAATTATACCGATGGCAAAGTGGTGTGTTTAAAATTTGAGGCAACTCGCCAAGCTAAAATAGCAAAAACAGAATCCGTTGTAAGTGTTGAAAGCTTAAAACATAAAGAAATTAAAAATAATAGGGGATCAGCTGCTGATTACTTTGAACAATATTTAGTAAGTTATAAAACTCAACAAGCTTTTGCTGATTCAAAAAATATTGGTAATAATCCGCAAGAAGCCCAAAATATTCAACATTGGTTTAACAAACTGGAAGATGATTTTAGAGAGTTATTTGAAGATAATCAGCTATCAATAAATTTTGATCACCAAAATCACCGATTTTTGATTCAACAAGTAGATAAAGAACCTTATGGTTTTCAGCAATTATCTTCAGGATTTTCATCTATTTTAGCGGTTTATGCTGACTTGTTAATGAAAGTGAGATTAAGAGATCTTACACCCGATGAGCTAGAAGGAATTGTTTTAATCGATGAAATTGATGCACATTTACATGTATCCTTACAACGAAAAATCTTTTCGTTTTTAACCAATGCTTTCCCTAATATTCAATTTATTATCACGACTCATTCACCCTTTGTTGTCTCTTCGGTAAACGATGCAGTCATTTATGATTTATCGGCTCTTCAAGCTGTTAATGAAAATTTAGCTATGTACTCCTATGAAGCGATCCTTGAAGGCTTATTTGGCGTGTTGCCTATTTCAGATATGTTAAGCGACAAGATTGAGCAATTAGGAAAGTATATCAGTAATAATAATTGCGAAATTAATGAACTAAAAAACTTAGTCAACGAAATTGAACCGCATCAAGCAAAGCTAGATCCTGAATCTCTTTCCTTTCTAAAAAGAGCGCAGTTATTGATTAACAAATGTAGTAGGAATAGCTAAATGTTTAATGTTGATAGAACAAAAGTTGATGTGCCAGTTTCTTTGCAGAATGGAAAAAAATACGATGAAGAAGATGTGTATGAAGCATTAAAAACGATTTTTTTCGAAAAATGTTACTTGTGCGAGACTAAAAAACCGCTATCAATAAATATTGAGCATTTGGATGCTCATCAAGGAGATCAAGATAAAAAATTTGATTGGAATAATCTTTATTATGTTTGCGGACGGTGTAATAACGTTAAACTTGCAAAGTATAATGATATTTTAGATTGTTGTGACGAAAAAACAGATGTATTTAGAGCTATTAAACTGAGTGTTCCTACGTCACCAAAAGCCAAAAGAGTTGATATCCAAGCGATGAATGCTGATCCGAAAACAATTAAGACAGTAGAGCTATTAAAAGAAATATTTAACAATAATAATACCATCAATAAACACATAACAGCTGCCTATCTACGAGAATTAGTTTTTAAACGGTACAATGATTTATTAACCCAACTAAATAGATATTACGATCAAGATTCCAATGAAGAAGAAAGACAAGACTCATTAGAAAAAATGAAAGAGATAATCAAACGCAATAAACCTTATTCTGCATTTGTTAGATGGTGCATTTTAGAGGATGAGGAATTAGCACCACTGCTTGAACCATTGATGGATTGATTCATACTTTTTTAAGATATCTCACAAAAATTTATCTTACTTGAGCTTTATGTATAGCGATATCATTAATTAGCTTATAAAACAACTAATCGCCCATTAATTTTTCAAATATCCGCCATTACACCCCACGCTAGTGGAACGGGGAGCCGGAGGGTTTCGTTGGAAACCTTCGTTCGCCTGAACACCTGAACTTCAATATTGCACGGCGGCTTTCAAGGCGAACCCCATTGCAATAACCTAAAGGGAGGATCTGTAAGAATCTTATTGAAGAGAAAACTAATGCAATTACGACGCTTAGTAAGTTTGGCAATTTAATGTTGATAGTAGTAAAGATTAAATAAATATTGAGGATCGCGCCTCGATAATTTTTACCTCTTCACACACACCAGTACCTTAATTGATTGCACTATCTCAACTAATTCATTTTGTGCGGTCATCACTGCATCAATATCTTTGTTTGCCATTGGGATTTCATTAATCACATTAGCATCTTTTCGACATTCAACATGTGCCGTTGCTTTGATTTGATATTTAATGGTAAATCTGTTTCTCGTCGCTGTTGGTCTTATCACTCACTACACAATGTGAACAGGAGCAGAAACAATCTGCTTTGACCAGCCCTTGTAAAATAGAGCTTTTTGCGATTTCGAGAACCAAAAAACAGAAGAGTAATGATGCCGACAGGCTAAAAAAATATTTGGTGGGCTGAGTTGGGATGAGATTAACAGCCCCTAGAGCAAATTAGAGATCATGCATTAAAGACCAAATAATTGCTTCACCATTTGTTGATTGTATTTATCCTGACCACGCCAATAAGTGGCATATACCCAATCGTGTTTTCCCCTTGTTGGGCGCTCATAAGAAGCGGGTTGTAAAATCCCCACACAAGCCAAAATCTCAATAATGGTGTTACGTTCATCCTGATTGGATTTAAAGTTAGGTACATCCGTCAGTTTATCACTCAGTGAACCCGGGTAATCATCTTGCTGACAGGATGCAATAATGGCTAATATCCCTTTTAAAATAGCTATATCATCTTTGGTCGGTTCAGAGATTGCCTGTTTAGTGAATTGCATGAGATCAAAGTAGGTATAAAGTAAATCACCATGACGCACTCCTCCCCACTTTATTCGTTCAAAGTTTAAGATATTTAAATCTGCTTTGACGTAGTTTTCATTACCAATCATGCCATATTTGAGATCACGGCAGATTTGACACGTATAGGATGAATGACTCATTTGGCCATCTTGATAAGATTGACCAGACACGACTGGCGTATATTGATGCGCTGTCATTAATTTGGCGATAAAGTATGACGCAATACCTGAGCGCCAATCAAGTCGCCGCGTTGATAAGCTGCTCAAAAATGCTTTGGCAACGTGTTCAAGTGTGATTGTGGAGACGATGTTTATGATTTTATTGACACAATCATCGTGTGATATGGTAATGGGATCAAACATTAATCCTTTTTCTTTCGCATACGCGAAGTCGTTCGGCTCTGTTTTTATCTCTTTTCTGTCCTTCCAGCCATTTTTCCAATAGGTTTGAAACAGAATCTTTTTTGCTTTTTTGTCCATTTAATCACCGTATATTATCTATTTTATATTGAATTAGCACGAGTAAGCCCTCTAGCCATTGAGTTTAACTCATTGCGATAAATGATCAGATTCAGCAGTGATGTGATGTTTTTCTTTTACTGCAATTAGCTTCGATCCGTCATTCAAAGTCACGTGATAATCTTTAGCAAGCAAATAGTGTGTTAACACTTGCCTAAGCCCAAAACAAAGTTTCGGAAGCATAGGAAAACCTTCCCAATATTTGGATTGAAAAATACAAATCATCACCCAAAATGATCGGCTGTTTTTGCATATCAATCTGCCAAGGTTGACCATCAATAACACCTTTTAAGATTTAAATAAACTTCATCAATTTATCGGTGAGTTTGCTATTTTAAAGCAAATGAGCAAGTCATAAAAATAAATTTATCAGACTTACTATATCAATTTTATCCTTTACAAATAAATAATCAGCGTATAAAATTCACCCGCTTTCCTGAATAGTGCTGCTGCAGGAAAACAGTAATTATCTTCTCAATTTGAGGAGACGCTTTTTTATTGTTTTCTAGGTGGCTATTATGTCTACATTTTCCCGTTTACAAAAACGTTTGTCCCGTCTTGGGATTGAAAGTCATTTTAATAATGATATTTATACTTTAAATAAAGAAAATACTTCTGCTCAGATTTTGTTACCGAGTCCATTGCCATTAGAGCAAAAAGCGGTAGAACAGCTACTGAACTTTGCATCTGTGAGCGTTCCTAATAGTGTAGGGAAAGTTTGCATGGCTCGTGCTACACCTGATTTTCATCCGGGTGCGGTTGCGCCTGTTGGTAGTATTGTTGCAACTACACAGGATTTAGTTATTCCGGCAGCAATTGGTACCGATATTAATTGCGGTATGCGGCTTTTTACCACCGGTTTAAGCTTTAATCAGGTGTGTGAACAAAAATCGACAATTATTGCACAATTAAAACGTGTGTTATTGCAAGATGAGCGTGATGTACCTGTTACGCCGCAATCTTTTGAAGCATTATTCGATCAAGGTCTTTCAGCATGGTTATCGGCGTTACCGCAGCAAGGTTTGTGGAATTCAGTTAATTATGAACGGTTACACGCAGAGCTTAATAAAATATCGGGTAATCACTTAATTAAGGCAGATAGTCAGTATGCGCCTGAAGCCTTTTTTGAAAAGCGCGATATTATTCGCCCAGCGAGTTTAGGTACAGTCGGATCTGGCAACCATTTTGTCGAGTTACAAATTGTTGATGATATTATCGATCGGCATTTAGCTTATCAATTAGGTCTTGAAAAAAATAGTATCGTCGTCATGATTCACACCGGATCGCGTGATGTTGGTTTTTACATTGGTCAGCGTTGGCAAGATAGAGCAAAAGCTTTATGGCCGACTAATGAAAAACAACCAAAATCAGGATTGTTTGGTTTAACAGATAGTCATGCACAAGCCTATTTACACGCTATGGGCGTTGCCGCGCGTTATGCTTGGATTAATCGAATTGTGATTACCGAATTGATACGTAAATCACTTGCAACTATTTTTCATCAAGATGATAGTCAACTTGTGGTCGATATTTCGCACAATATCATTTTGCCTGAACAAGAGATGAATATTCATCGTAAAGGGGCAACGCCGGCTTATGCTGGTCAGATAGCTTTAATCCCAGGTTCGATGGGTGATCACTCTTATGTGGCAGTAGGTAAAGGTAATGCAGATTGGTTATGGTCTTGTTCACACGGTGCAGGTCGAGCAGAAAGACGACAAGCTATGCGTAGCAAAAAAGTTGAATATGATAAGGTTAATTTGCCATGGCAATGTATTACCTTAAAAGAAGAACGCCTACGTGAAGAGGCTCCTACAGCCTACAAACCGATCACACCGGTGATTGACGCACAACAAAACGCCGGTTTGATTCAAACAGTGGTTAAACTTAAGCCGTGGATTACGTTTAAGGTGTAATTTTTATACAACAACCGCATTGACTTGGCTTGATGCGGTTTTAAAAAATATAATCCTTTTAGTTCTTTGGTTTTAGCGTTGTAGATTAACCAAAAGTTATCGCCACCAATGGTATTCATTTGAGGATAAACAACAGCAAGCGTTGAGGCTACGGCAATCGCTGCATCAACCGCATTGCCTCCTTTACGTAATACATCAATTCCAGCTTGAGTCGCTAAATAATTGGGGGACGTTACCATGACATTGGTCGTTATCGGGTTAAGACAACGCGAAGGGGTATCACAGTACTTTCCTGTCTCTAATAGCGGTATATCAACAGCGCCAGATAAATGACTAATAAGCAATAAACTTAATAGTATTTGCCGTAGTGTTTGTTTTCCATTTTATATGCTCCTCATTTATTGATAGTAATTATTTGAAGAATGCATTTTTTTTGCCAATATACTGGTGTTTATCTTTTACAAAATAAGCTAGCTATAGCGATAATTAAATATAAAAATTGAATCATATAATTACATTGAACAAACATCTTTATAGAAAACAGCGAGTAACGTCAAATTGATATATGAAAACCATGAAACAATAATACTTATCGTAAAAATACTTAGTTAAACTTAGATTCAAGAATAATACTTTGTGGAAAAGAAATGTATCAGTAAAATCGATGTGATAAATACAAAGATTTTACTGATAAGTATTTTATCCATTTAAACTGGTTATACGTGAATGTTCATCAAATTCAGCAACAATTTTTTGTTCGCCTTTTGAGGCTGTAAGTTGAGAATGAGTGTTTAAATCATCTGTGTCTATTCGGTAATCTTTAGCAATAAGATAGTATTTAAGCGCCCTATAATGGTTAACATCAAAGTTTGAAATAAATTCAGAGAAATTTGCAAAAATATCAGTTTGATTCTGTTTTTGCTGATCACCGTAACTAATATCATTACCTTGAGATGAAGAAGAATTAAACAATCCTCCTATAAATTTTGGTAAGATTTTAAACAATCCACTTTGAGTATTATTTTTTACATCAATGAGAGCTTTTTTAACTGTCACTAATACTATTCCTTCTCCAAAGTCAGCAAGATAATATCCATCAGTGTTAAGCATTCCTGCTGCAATTACGCCTATTTTATATAAATCTTCTTGCGTAGCAGCAAATTGACCAACAGTGAATAAATCAATACCATTTTGTTCACCATACTGTTTTAAACTTAAGGCTTGCTCAATAACGGATGAAGGTAACTGTGATGTATCATTATTCCAAGACCAAAGCCAAGTTTCGGAAGATAACGAAAAACTACCTAATAGTTGAATTGAAAAGGTTATATTATTACCAAAATGAATAACACCTTGATTGATGTCAATTTGCCAATCATTATCACCGATTGTCTGATAAAAATCAGATTGTTTTTCAAAACCATAACAGCCAAAATGTTCTAATAACTCTTGTTCAGACTTGCAGGGTGTTAGCATAACTTGTTCAAGCGCCATAACCATTCCTTATATTTGGAGTATTAATTTTTATGTTTTTTACTATAACATTAATATAAAAAATAGGATATTAACTGTTTTAATTATCAGATATTAATGAATATAAATTCTATACGCCAATATTATTCATATCGAACAGCTAATTCGCCTTCAAACTAGCTGTTATGTCCATTAATAGTGATGATTTGAAGAAAAACTTTAAATACTCATGATACAGTGCGTTACCTTGCACTAAAGTAATGAATCAATGCCTACTAGTTAGCTCTTACAAACTATCTATTATTAACTAAAATCCTGCTATACCGATAATGAGTACGGGCAATACAGTTTTATAGCGCCAATGATGTTGCTCGATACTTCAAATCCGGCTGTTTAATCCAGTGCTGAGCATCGATAATCGCCAGCTCTTGGACATTTTTTTGTTTGGTGATGTCGAGAACGTGATTGGCGGCATTGGCAGCGAGTTCAAAGGCGGTTAATTGGGATTGTCCATTGACTAAATGGGCAGTAAACAGACTACAAATTAAATCGCCCACTCCTAATGGACGGTGTGGAAAATCATATAATGGTCGAGCCAGATGATAGCTTTGCGATGGTGTGGCTAAAATCATTTCAAATAATTCCGTCGTTTTACCGGCATGTAGCAGATTTTTAACCAATATGGCTTGAATCGGCTTATTTTGCAGTGTTTTTATGGCGTTAAGCACATCGTTAAAGGTTTTAATTTCCAGATTCGATAATATCTGTAATTCCAATAAATTTGGTGTGATATAGTCAGCGTATTTGATTGCTTGCTTAGTGAAGAAATCAATAATATTTTGTGGCAGAGAACTGCCTTTATTGATGTCGCCCCCCATAACCGGATCGCAAACATAAATCGCATTAGGATTATAAAATTTTATCTTTTTTACGGCTTCAAGGATCTCTTCACCTTGTTCGGCAAGCCCAATATAGCCCGAAATAATGGCGTCAATGGATGACAATACGCCAATTTTTTCTAAACTATTGACGATTCGAGTGATTTGCTGAGCGCCCAGCACAATGCCGTCATAATGTGGATAAACCGTATTACTGGATAACTGAACGGTGTGTATTGGCATCACTTCGACACCTTGTAATTGCATCGCTAGCGTCGCCACTTTATTACCGGCATAACCATAAACAACATTGGACTGAATTGATAAAACGGTTTTCATATATTGACCTTATTATTCATCATAATAACGATATTTGCTTAACAAGTAGATGCAGATAATGGATATCAGTGCTAAACCGCAATAAAACAAGGCTAAGGGTAACCAAAAACTTTTGAAGGTATAAATAACATAACCACCTATCATCGGAATTAAGCTACCAAAAATAGCCGCACACCCTTGATAACTCATTGATAACCCAGTATAGCGCATTCTGGCAGGGAAAATACGACTTAAATACCCAGCTATTACACCATAAAAGCCGCTGTAACAAATCACATTTAGCGAAATCCCAATAATAAAACTGGTTTTTGTACCTGAATTTATAATCGGGAATAACAAGAATACCGATGCCATTGCCAACATTGCTGTACAAATCAAAAAGCGTGTTGCCGAGAATTTTTCTGACCAATAAGAGATAAACGGTTGAGCAACAAAATGGACAATAGCGATCCAAAACAGTGCATCAACTATCACTGATTTTTCGACACCAAGTACCAAAGTAGTATAACCAATCATTAAGGTATTGGAAAAGATGCCACTAAATGACAGCACATTAGCACCAATCGCTAATAGTAATAATGGCAATGCTTTTTTAAATACTTCAATAATCGGTGCTGACTCTTGCTTTAAGTCTGCTTGTTTTTTAGATGCTTCAACAAAAACTGGCGATTCGGTTAACGTCACTCTGGCAATAATGCCAATAATTAACAAAATAGCACTGGCTAAAAAAGGAATACGCCAATAACCACTATCAATCAGTTCATTAACAGGTAAACGAATAATATAAGAAAAAACCAGTAATGCTAAAATATTGCCTGCTGGGCTTCCCCACTGAGCAAAGGATGAAAAGAAGTTTTTCAACCCTTTCGGCGCATGTTCATTCGTCATCAATACGGCACCACCCCACTCACCACCAACAGCAACACCTTGTAAAATTCGCAACGCAACCAATAACGTTGGTGCCAAAATACCTGCTTGTTGATAAGACGGTAATAACCCAACAAAAGTGGTCGCCGTCCCCATTAAAAGCAAAGTGATAATAAGTGATTTTTTACGCCCTAAACGGTCACCAATATGCCCAAATAACATCGCACCTAAAGGACGGGATAAAAAACCTACTGCAAAGGTAGCAAATGCCCCTAAAATTTGTACAAACTCGTTATCAGACGGAAAAAATAGCTGACCAAAAATCAATACCGATGCTAACGCATAGATATAAAAATCATACCATTCAATAGTAGTACCAATAAAAGCAGCAAAAGCCACTTTTTTTGCAGAAGAATTTGACATAAGTAAACCTTGGATAAACCAATATTTTATGTAAGTGATGAGTATGAAACTAACACAAAACCATAAATATCACAATTTGTTATCTAAGGATAGGGAAATTATTTAAAAAATTTAAACTTATAGTTTACGTTCTGAGCGGATAAAGAAGTTATTAATATATAATCTAGAAAATAGATTTAATTATTATCTTTAATTCTGTAAATATGATTAATGATAAATATGAGTTGTTACAACTTAACTATTTACAGTGCCATTAACTTTTCAAATTAATGACATCATAAGAGCTACTTTTGCTATTACCTATTTCTTTCTTTGCGCTTTATTGCCATATTAATCAAATCAATATATTGAGAAAGTCGTCTATTTTCTAATAAAAGACTATATCCCCCTAAATAAATCCCTAGTACAAGAGAAAATAAGATCAATGTTAATAAATTCCCAAAATGATAATTGTAACTAAATATTTGCGAAAAAATAGTTATAAGATCTAATTTATTAATTTCAGATGAATAAATTAATCCTAACAAAAATATAATAGTAACATTCTTACCAATGAAAAGATTATTTTTTAATGTATTGCTATTTATTTTTATTTGAAAATGTTCTTTTCCATCTAATAAAGTATCTTTATCATATTTACTTAATACCTTAACTGCCTCTTCATTATGTTCAACATATTTTAAAAAAAGTTTTTGTGATTCATTTCTAAAATTTTTAATGAAAATTAGTGCTGGAATTAATTGAATTAATAAGGATAAAATAAAACAAATCTCTGCTACTATAATTATCAATTTTGCACACGTTTTCAATATTTCAGGAGAATAGATAAATTTATAAATAAATCCCATAATAAATGTTAGAAAAAATAATCCTAAACCAATCTTTATTAAAATATCTGAATACTTTTCTAAATGGCTTTTTACAGTTTTTCTGTTTTTTAATTTTCTTTGTGAATTACTTTTTTCCAAATAGTTAAACAGTTGAATAATATTTTGCATTTTATTTTCTCATAGTAATAAACATCAATTAGGTTCTAAGAATTACTTAAAATAAAAGTAATAAATAATTTAATTTTGAAAAACTATAGGAGTTCCATTTGCGTTTATCTTAAATCCAACGCAAGTAACAATAGGCAAATCCGCCTCAGCCCAATCAAGATTTACCATCTCATCATTTTTTAACCAACGTATTTCATTATGTTCTAAACATAGTGGCTGTTCATCTATGAGTTCACACACAAAAGCATCAATTTTTACTGTGCCAAAATCATAGTTATGTGAAATGGTTAATAAATGACTTTTAATTGATATTCTACAATCAAGCTCTTCTTTAATTTCACGCATTAGAGCTGCTTCTAATTGCTCACCTGATTCAACTTTACCACCTGGGAATTCCCATTTATAAGCTTGATATTTCGTATTACCTCGTTGTGCACAAAGAAATCTTCCATCCTTGATAATTACAGCCGCAACAACATGAACGAATTTATTCATCTTTTTGAGAAACCTCTTTAGCTCTTAAATTTGCAATTGCCTTCAATTTATTTATGTCTTTCTCATCTTTAACAAAATGCATTTTACGATGACAATTTGGACATAATGCAACCGTATTTTCTATAGAATCCTCTCCGCCCTCAGACAACCAAATAATATGATGACATTCTAAATAAGGAATATTTCCTATGGTGAAAAAAGGAGCGGGATTTTTACATAGATCGCATTTCCCCTCAGCTAGGCGTTTTATAAACTCAGCTAACTCAGCACTTCTTATATATTGAGGCGTAGCAATGTCTCGTTTACCTGGTTTTTTATTTTGCTTTATTATTTTATTGAGTAATTTATCTACTTTGTACTTATGGACTTGTTCTTCTTGCGCTTTTTTATAATCAATAAAAACACTATTGGGTAACTTATTATCAATAAGTTTTAATGGAAAAACCCAAACTTTACGTAATAATTGATTAGCATCGTATTGCTGTGTTTGATAGGGAGAAGCTGCTTTAATTAAACGCCCTGAATATGTATATTCTTTGTCCTTAAACACTTCAAAGTAATGTACACTAATACCATTAAACTCAATCTCATTAAGTGTTTTATTTTGCATAAATTCCAAACTTTGATCACCTCTTTGCCCCATTCCAGTATAATGTAGTACATCATCATCCCAAACATCAGAATAAACTGACTCTACATGATTTGTTATTAGAACTAGAGTATGAGTGGTATTAGATTTTCGCATTCCACCTTGTGGACTACACTTAAAAATATCACATAATTGTTGATTATTTAAAACTGCACCAGGTATTAATTGTTTAATTTTATTGTCAACTGGAGTCGTCATATGCATTTCCTAAACGCTTATCCCAATCGCCCCAAAAGCATATTAGAATTGTGATATTTACACTGGGGGGTTAAACGTTTTAATAAATTAAGCAATGATTGCTCAACCGCAGTCTTATAATTAAATAAACGCGTATGATCATGTTTATATTTTGATAATACATACAAAAAAGACTCATGTTGTACTGGTTGTTCACCTTTTTTCCAAATGATGATATCGATGATTTTATGTTGTAATTGTTTGATAGCCATTATTTTCATTAACCTAATGTAAAAATCGGGACATTATTACAAATATAGGAATATTTTTGTGATCTAGCTCACAAAAATTTGAAGCATACTGCAAAAAATAATTTTATTATAGAAAAAATGAGAGTATTTACTTCCAAATTGCATTTGATAAAAAGCCAGCAATCTTTGGCTTTATTTTTGGATACTAAATTAGATTACAGAGTATTTTAATTTCATATTATTCATACAGAACGTTTATATAACGTGTCGAAAAATATTATTTCTTGAAACAACATATTTATAAATTTTTCAATTCCTGCATTCCTCTTTTATTGCTTATTCCTCAATCTCTTTTACAGGATATTCTAAACCATTGTAATACATATAAAACGTTTTATTAGGTAAGTCAATTTCTTGCGCAATACATTCGCCATAATCATCTACTACAGCTATTTGATTTACATTTTTTTCAAAAACAATTAGGTCGAAAGAACCATTAGTCATACTACTTCCCAATGTTATATTATGATCATAGATAATGTGCACATCTTTGATTATTCTCACCTAAAAGTTCAAACATAGGGAGATTATTAACAACGGGGTTTAATTTATCATTTTGTTTAACGTAGAGATTAATATATTCTCCGCTATAAGGAGAGGAAATTGATCTGATTCTATATTGAATACGTACATCAAAAGCCAAAGTTTCAAGATTAAGTTGATAATTATCTTTATCAATTTCAAAACCAATTAATTCTTCAGCATCACTTTCAAGTGCATCAGGTTGCCAACTAATAGCAATGATTTGACCTGATTGATTATTAATTAATAAAACATCAAGGTCATATGTGTCAACTATACCGTCTTTTTGTAGTAAGGGTAAAACGACAATAGATTTGCTTTCATCTGCTGACCAAACTTTGCAAACACGAGAATGGTGTTGATGATTGAGCAATATATCAAACCATTTTTTACAATCCGCATGACTAACAACTGGTAAGCATAATAGTGTTAATAACAACGAATTTTTTAAACCAATCATTTGATTATACCTTTCAAGGCTATTCTATTGGAATTGAGATTTATATATTATTTACATGGCTGCTTTTTATTCAAATGTGAAGGTTGTTTTAATTTTCAGGTTAATAAACATATTGATATACCTATATTAATGACGATTTTATATAGTTTTTAATTTGGAATAATTACAGACACAAAAAAACAACTTTAATCGGTGTTCTTTTTTTGAATTGGTTCTCGGACGCGGAATTGAAGATACTGTTTAAAGACTCGGAGGGGGAGAAATTTAAGTTATATACGCATCTGGGATTGTATACTGAACTGAATACGTATATTTAGTTAGCTTTAATAATGCTAAAGAAAAACTCACTATAGACAATCATACATTTATTAAAGAAATTTACAGCCAATTATCGTAGTTCAACGGTAATCCATTCAGCAATGCTTTACGTTCTAGCCAATCAGGAAGTAACTTATCCATATGAGCTTTAAAGCGGTCATTATGATTACGCTCAAGTAGGTGTACTAACTCATGAACCAGAATGTATTCTAAACATTCTGGAGGCTTCTTTGCCAGTTCTAAATTCAACCAAATACGTTTTGCTTGTGTATTGCAACTTCCCCATTTGGTTTTCATTTTTTTTACACCCCAAGCAGCGACAGCTACACCTATTTTATTTTCCCAAATAGGTAATAAGTCTGATATTCGCTTTTTTAGTACATTCCGGTAATAAGTCGTCAAAACTAATATTTTTTGCTCAGCAGTTACCATAGGGTTTACATATAAATGCAATCGTCCTCGATTTAGTTTAGCTTCATGCTTACCGATATGCGCCACTACATTGAGGCGATAGCGTCTTCCCCATAGGTAATGACATTCGCCATTGACCATTTCGCGTTCTGATTGCCGAGGTTGTTTTATAAAGTTGTTCTGTTGTTTTTTAATCCAAGGGATACGCCGTATCACAGCCATCCGCATAGCCGCGTCTGTCATATATTCAGGTACAGATGCACGTACTCGTCCATCCGGTGGTAACACGCTGATGTGTAAATTTTTGATTGCCTTACGATTCAACTGTATAGTTATTGAACCAATTTCAATTATCGTCATTATTGATACTCTTTTTGCGCTTTTGCAAGTTCCATTAAAGCCTGAATATCCACTTCATAACCCGCTGTTTCATCTCGAAGAGCATTGGCAATCTCGCGTTCTTTAAAACGATCACCAACCCAATCCGCTTTTTTCGTGTAGCGAATTGTACTATCAATTTTTGTTGCAAGTCCTTCATCTTTTCCAAAGTTATCGTAAAAAGCTCGTTTAGGATTAGTATCCATAGATTTCGGATAGTTGGATGCAGTCTGTTCAGGGCGAACGACCTTACGCGATAATTCTTGAATTTTTTTCAGATAATCTTGATATTCAATCGCTTTTTGTCGGCGAAGTTCAATTAGCTCATTTAATAAAACTGACATTTGTTCGTAATATTTAGGATTAACAGGATTTTCATCAACAATAATTTTTCGAACGTTATTCTCAATAGCCTCAGCCATTGCTTCCGGATTATTACGTAGATTTTCAGGCAGGATATCAATCGCACCGGCACCTTTTTCGACGATTAACTCAATTAATCCTATTTCTTCAAAGTCCATAAGCGCTTTACTATCATCGGCACGAATATACATATCTAACAGGTGTCGCATTGCGGGCTCAAAACGCTTCATCTCGACCAAATCACCACTAGCCAGCTTAATTTCATCACGAACTTTTTCATAGTGGCAAACTTCTGACTTGATTAAATCAATATCTTGAGCAGAATAGCCCGCATCAGACATTTCGTTAGCAATATTAGCAAATGCACGTAATAACTTAACTACGGCCTTGTACAAGGTTATACGAAGCGCTTCTTTATCGGTTAATTCATCTTGATTCAAGCCAGACTCACCACAAAAATAATGAATATAATCTTGAGTCTTTCGTGGGACTTTTACCGGTTCACATAATGCTCGAACCATTTCCAGCGCATTATCCAAATCCAGCTTGGCTTGCTCTAAACGGTTTTTTAGTAAACCGGCTACATCTTCCTTGTCATAATCATCAAACGCACCTTGAGTATAGTCAGAAATTGCTTTACCTAAAGAACGGAACAAATCTTTGTAGTCGATAATATAACCATATTCTTTATCATCACCATCTAAACGATTGACCCTACAAATTGCCTGAAATAGGCTGTGATCTTTCATTTGCTTATCAATATACAAATAGGTGGCTGAAGGTGCATCAAAGCCCGTTAGCAATTTATCGACCACAATCAATAGACGCATCTGCCCAGGCTCATCAATGAAACGCTTTTTAACTTCTGTTTCAAACTGTTCAACCATATTAGCAACTTTGTCTTGAGCTAATTCAAAATAGTCTGCTAGCATTTTGCGGTAACAATCATATTTAAAGAGTTTTTCCGTTAACCCTTCTCCTGTCTCTTCACCTTTAATATTCGCTGCAGTTGGTTGAAAACTGGTCACAATAGCGACCTTTCCAGCTAAGTCTGTTTGGCTGAACATTTCATAAGCTTTACAGGCCTGATAAACATCAGAGCACACTAACATAGCATTACCGTGACCATCCATCAAGCGTGGTTTAGTATCCATATCCAGCAAGATATCATTCACAATCTGTTGCAAGCGTGATTTGCTGGATAACACTTTTTGCATTGTGCCCCATTTTTGTTTAAGCTGCGTTTTTGCTATTCGAGATAAGCCACGCGTTTTCGCCTCAAACCACTCATCGATTTTCTTTTGGGATGTAATGTGTTGGTCGATGTCTCTTGCTTCATAGCGCAAATCCAATACTACGCCATCGGCGACAGCCTCATCAAATTTATAGGTATGAATGTAAGGGCCAAATACCTCAATGGATTTCTTTTTGTCTTTTTTCATCAGCGGCGTGCCCGTGAAACCAACAAACATTGCCTCAGGCAAAATTGATTTCATGGCATCATGTAACTTGTTAGATTGGGTACGATGGCACTCATCGACAAATACAAACAACTCGCCTTTAGCGCTAAAGTTGGATGGCAGTGACTTTTTCAGCTCTTTAATAAACTTATCGGTTTCAGCATCACGTTCAGACTCAGACTGACAGCCAAACTTATGTACCAATGTACAGACCAACCAAGGATTCGGTTGATTTAACGTCGCCACTAAATCGGCACCGCTTTTGGTGCGGTAAATGTCTTCCTCAACCCCTATAAATACTTTTTCAATCTGCTCATCCAGTTCAGTACGGTCAGTCACAATCAGCACACGGGCATCTTTGACATTTTCCCGTATCCATTTAGCTAACCACACCATAGTTAGGCTTTTACCTGAACCTTGAGTGTGCCAAATTATGCCACCCTCACGCTTTGCAATATAATGTTTAGCGGCCTCAATACCAAAAAACTGATTATGACGACAAGTTTTCTTTATTCCCGCATCAAAAACAATAAAATCATGGATGATTTGTAAAAAACGGACTTTGTTACATATACGGCTTAGGTGATAATCAAGTTTATGCGTATAAGTGTTTTCAATTATTTCTTTCCACTCAAGATAATATTTTTCGGGAGTTTCAATTGTAGCATACCGTAAACCTTGCGTATCATTGCCAGCCATTACTAATTGCATGGTAGTGAAAAAGTTACGAATAAAATCCTTTTTTTGGTTATCCAGATTTTGACGAATTCCTTCAGATACCGATATACACGAGCGCTTAAGCTCTATTACGCCCAGTGCAATACCGTTTACATACAGCACAATGTCAGGTCGTTTCTTATTTTCGCCCTTGATAGAGACTTCTTCGGCTATGGCAAAATCGTTGGCTTCAGGATTATTCCAATCAATCAACCATACTGTTTCATTCTGATGTCCAGTACCTTCTTTATCTTTAACACCATAGCGCAACAAACGATAAACATCTTTGTTGGCATAATAGAGCTTTTTACCTTCACCCAGCGCTGCTGCCATATCCAATTGTCGAATAGTGCGCTTAATTAACGTCTCACTTACACCCCGTTTTTTTAACCAATCACTAAGGATCGCAACTTCAATATTCTTATTATTTTCACGATCCCTCCAATCACCTAAATAACGATAACCTAAGTCAGTTTGAAAAAAATGAACAATCCGATTTTGGGTAGCGCGTTCACGCTGGCCGACAATACTCATATTAATTTTCCTTCATCTATGTTTTTAAGCTAAAGGCTCAAGAGATAAGGATTGCTAGTATCTTTTTATCATACAGGTTGTTCTGCCTGATATCCCACTCGCCATCAAATTAGGTAAACTCAGTCCTTTCATACAAATTTAAGCTATTTATAAAAATACGCTTAATTACAGCAGAGAAATGTACCGGCTTACCTATTGCCTTTAGTTAAATTTTATTATTCTTTTATTTAGCAAATTCTCGAGCTTCCGATTCAAGAATTTAATTATTTATATAACGATTTTCACTCACACCAATCTTGTTCTTCCTGTTAGTAACTCCTGCATCATTCCTTGTTTGATTTGGCAGGTTTTGTTTAGACGTTGCTCCAAAGCCTGAATTTCTTCGTCCATATCAGAGAGGATTGTGGCAATGGCGGTTTGTTCCTTTTCATCAGGCAATATAATTTTGAAGCCAAACATATCTTTATTTGTTATCTGGTTAATTGTTGCGCCCATAATTTCGTTTATCTGTTTTTGTATTAGATCTGATTGAAATTGGTAGAAGACAAATACAGAATATCTAGTCCTAAAAATTGACATAAATGCACCAAACGCACTTCCTTCCGCATTCTTATCAATTAACGCACACTTCCCGATAAGCTGGCGACTTCCATTCCGGACACAAACTAAAATATCACCTTGTTTTACTATAACTCGCTCAGATAGTTCCATATTGACGTAAACATTATCCACGTAAGCCAATTTACCATTTTGAACGTTCGACGATCTTAAAACTAATGTACCAAAATCTGCAACATCATTCGGCGAGTATGTTAGACCAATAAACGTTTGACCAATATCTCCGAGCGCACAAATCTCCCAATCCTCCGGTATCTCCCCTAATTCACTCTGTTTGGTGCCTTTTTTCGAACCATCTTCGCGCAAGGTGAATTGTGGTAGACGAGTGCGGCCAGTAAGGAGTTGTTGCATGGTGGCGGTTTTGATAGCCTGTTTTTTGGCAATCAGCTTTTCCAACTCGGTAATCAGCAGATCGACATCAGATAGTGCATTGGCTATGGCAGTTTGTTCTTTCGGTTCAGGATAAACTACAGGTATTTTTCCCAGAGATCCTCGAGAAATTCGTTTGTGTGTTGTTCCTCCTACCTGTTCTAAAACAAATTTAAACCAATCTGATGAAGAAAAATATTGATTGTAGAATTCACGATTTGCTATTTCATTAGAAGGTCGAAATATTGTGACATCTACAGACGTGATTACTTTATCTTCTCCAATATCAGGAAGAACGCAAGCTCGTCCTGCTGGTTCTGCTAAACGACAAATTAACAAATCACCCTTGTATAACTCTTTACACTTGAGTGTTTCAAAGGATTCTTCAAAAATATATTTTTTGGCATCTTTTTCAACATATCGACCAATTCCTATATTTCCTGTCTGTATTAACCTAATGCCTTTGTTTGTAATATGTTTCGCTTCAATCCAGTCTCCATCATCAAACAGACTTTTTTGGAAATTTACCAATTCAAATATGGTCTTTACCTCCCAATCCTTCGGAATCACTCCAACTTCAGTCTGCTTATATCCAATTGGAATAAGATTTGGGCTTGCTTCAGCGACTACATTGCTCATAATGTCCACTCCAACCCCATTGCTTTTAAGTGACTAGCCACTTTATCACTCAGACTTGTTACCGATTGCATAATCATTGGTAGTGGCTCACTGTAACGCTCTTCCAACTCTTTAACTCGATTGGCCAGTTGTTGGGTAATCCTTTCGATTTCAGCAAT
Source organism: Gilliamella sp. B2969 (assembly GCF_026536195.1). NCBI lineage: Bacteria > Pseudomonadati > Pseudomonadota > Gammaproteobacteria > Orbales > Orbaceae > Gilliamella > Gilliamella sp. B2969. Next base: position 111,014 of record NZ_JAFNOP010000007.1, on the reverse strand, counting down.
AAGGTTTGATTCGAGAGTCGCTAACCATTTATCGTCAACTATTAGAGATTTGATTTCATCAATACTAAGCTTCGAGTACTGCTTAAATACCGCCAAATCAAATGCATCTTGTGCTTCTTTAAGTGCTTTTTTAGCATCAGCCTCACAATCAAACAGTTTTTTAGCTTGTTTAAGTGCAGCTTTTTCATCAGCGTTAGTGGCAACTTTCAAACGCGTAGTGACTGTAGCTTTGGTGACTTTATCTTTGTCATTGACTGCATCATTGAGCAGACCGTCGTCACCACCATTTTCCTCAAGATATGTTTCTAGCTCTTGACTAGCACTATCAAGTTTACTTTGCAATGCATCGACCTTAGCTTGTTCATCAGCAAAATAGCGCGCCACAATAAGCGTAGGCGAAATTAATTCAGCTTTATATTTGGCTTTACCAATCACTAAATCAGGCGTCTCTTTGAGTTTTTCCCCTTTTTCCGCAACCAATTCACGCAGAACTTTACCCACAGACCAACCATCTTGCACTAGCACATATACATCATCTTGCATAGTATCAGCCCAGTAGTCCATTAAGATCTGGTAGATATCATATTTACTTAGCAATGGCGTTCGCGAATAACATTGCAGCAGATCTTCGCTGATCTGATGAATAATCTGTTTTGGCTGCTCACCTTGTTTTATCGCTTTTAGGTTTGCACGTTCAGCCCAATTGGTAAAGGGTTTAAGAGTTTGTGTTGCAAAGCTTTTGAACTCTGCATGATTTAGAATGGTATTTTTCACTTCAGAAGCGTTAATCAACGCTTCGCTATAACCTTCACGCGCAAGTTTGAATAAGGTAGCGCGAATACTCGGGAATATTTGCCAGTAGCGATCTAAAGCATCAACGTCACGATTGGGAATTCCCCCTTGCAGGTGGGCACTAAGATCATGCAGATCTTCCGGTTCGCTAGAATCAATATAGCGCGGAATATTCAGGTTGTAATCATTGGCTTCTATTTCGCTTAATGGTACTATACGACTAAAACGTGGCTGTTCTAGTTGTTTGGTAAACACCTCAACAATTTTGTAAATATCCTGGCTACGTAAGCGATTTTTATTGCCATCTTTGATAAAACCTTTACTGGCATCGATCATAAAAATACTTTCCCTCATCGATGCGTGTTCTTTATCGATCACAATAATACAGGCTGGAATGCCGGTGCCATAGAATAGGTTGGCAGGTAAACCAATAATGCCTTTTATATAACCTTGTTTAATCAGGTTTTCACGAATACGTGCTTCGGCGTTGCCACGAAATAATACGCCATGAGGTAGAATAACTGCGCCTTTGCCAGTGCTTTTTAAACTTTTGATAATATGTAATAAAAAGGCATAGTCACCATTTTTTTCGGGTGGCACCCCCCAGCTGAAGCGATTAAATTGATCCTCTTGAGGATTAATACCGTTAGTCCAGTTTTTATTTGAAAATGGTGGGTTAGCAACCGCAAAATCAAAAGTTTTAAGTTGTCCATTTTCTTCTTTCCATTGTGGATCTGTAATGGTATTACCTTTCCAAATTTTGGCGGTGGCATTGTTGTGCAGAATCATGTTCATACGAGCCAATGCACTGGTGGCGTTATCCATTTCTTGACCAAAAATACTCAAACCACGTGGAGCTTCATCACTGGCTTTTAATAAAAGAGAACCGGAACCACAGGTTGGGTCATAAACGGTGGCGTCCTGCCGAGTATTACTATTAATACCGATCACTTTAGCAAGAATGCGCGACACTTCGGATGGCGTATAAAACTGGCCTTTAGATTTACCCGATTCAGTTGCAAAGTGACGCATCAGATATTCATAAGCATCACCCAATAAATCGTCACCATCGGCACGGTTGGAAGAGAGATCAAGTCCTTCAAATAGACCTATCAGTTTAGATAGGCGGTCAACCATCTCTTTACCTTTACCGAGTTTATCTTCATCATTAAAATCGGCTACATCAATAACACCTTTGAGATCATTCTCTTCAGCTAACGCACTGATGATTTTATTTATTTTATCGCCGATTTCTTTATTGCCTTTAAGCTTAACCATATCATCAAAGCTAGCGCCTTGTGGCACGACAATCAAACCGTAAGGATCGCCTTTATATTTGTCTGATACATACTTCATAAACAATATTGTCAGAACATAATCTTTATACTGACTGGCATCCATTCCACCGCGCAGTTCGTCGCAACTAGCCCAAAGGGATGTGTATAGTTCAGTTTTTTTGATGGCCATGGTTATTCCTAATTATTACTACACTTGCGTAATCGGATGTTGTTTTTTCCGACACGTTTTAAATATGAACAGATTAAAGATTGGAGATAGGGTTGTAATCATTTAACAAAACTGCCTCCAATTTTTGTTTACCGATAAAAACAATGTATTACATTAGGCACCAATCCTACCACAAATTATGAGGGAGTGTGATGTTATAGGTAATAATATTTTGACTGGATAAATAGTAAGATATCTTCTCACTTTCTGGTAAAAAATATAGAATTTTCAGAAATATCACGATTGCCGTCTGTTTGGCTTTTAACAAATTCGCCTAATTTAGGGGCTCTTATATAGTTATGAAGACAAGATCCTACTGTTAACATTATTAAAAGACTACCGTTTCCAAAACCAAAACAATCGGCAAATCCGCCTCAGTCCAATTAAGAGCGGTTAATTCATTACACGCTCACTTTGGTTAATCTTTTGTAGATTACATTGCCGGTTTTCACTTAAAGTTATTTTCTTCAATTTTATTTCGACAATGCCTAATTACTCTTTTTTCGAGCCACCGACACCACCATTGGCGTTGTCGGTCGTAAGCGGTTGTCGCTGAAGAAACTACCGCTCTTTACTCGCCAACTCCGTCGGCTCGGGTTGCCCCTGCCCTGCAACCGTCCTGTTGTTGCTTAGCCTTAATTACGCCTGATTAAATACCCATGACGTAAGGACTAAGGATAGACACAAGTACCGATGCGACTGCTGAGGTAGGGAGAGGTGGATGTAACGCTGCCGACGTTCGTGAGTACAATGAACTGTTCCGAACCGTTGCTGTCGCTTGTCCAGTAGTAGTGAACGGCAAAGCCGGCAGCGGTATAACTGTCCATGTAACCCCATTCGGTGAACAAACCTGCACCAATATTACGATCATAATAATTGCCTGTTGATGGCGGTGTGCCGCCTGTCCAACTGTCTCCAGTTGCGTTAGTTAAGTCTTTGACCTGTGGCAGATGGTAACCACCGCCTAAATTACTACACCAAGATGAGTAGTTAGCAAGATTATCTAGCTTCCTTGCGCGATTGACAAACCACTGCTTTAACTCAAAACCATATTTTAATACCGCTGTATTATTACTATCATAACCGACTATTTCGAAGGTTTGTGGCAAACTGGGAGTAGCAATAGAACCTGGCGATGCTGAATTCTGTTGAGCTTTTGTTGCAACCGGTCCAGTAAGGGTAACGCGGATGTTAAAAGCATCATCGGGGGATGGTGTCATGGTAGCGGTAATACCACCTTGACTTATTGTTGGCCATGTCAATGCTGAACCTTTAATACCACCTATGTCTAAATCAAAATACAGATTATTTGCCCCAGTGGTCGGAAAGTTACGACTGTAACTTGATGGCTCAGTGGATTGTACTCGAAAGCCTTTACCCAGAGCCCAGATATCGTCGGGGCCGACCCCGGGGCCGCTACTGGAGTTGGAGTCGGCTTCATGTTCACCTTCAGCGTCAGGTGTATATAAGTAACAGATTTTAGGCGCGGCTTTAGGGCTGATATAATAAGTGGCAGTACCACTGCTGAAATTACGACTATTTGGTAGCCCATACTGGGTGGTTAAACTACCAGCAGTAGTGGTTAATTCCAATTTATAAGGCGCTTGACAAATATCTAAAGTAGCACTACGACTCACTACTTGATTGGCTTTATCGATAATGCGCACGCTTAAATTACCGGTAGCGGTAATACCATTAGTGCCTTGACCATCACCATCATCATCCCCCCAATAATTGTAAGGCTCACCAATTAAGGTGTTCAAAGCGATAGCATCAGCAGTGGGTGGCACCAACATAGCAATATCAATAAAGCTTTGGTTTTCTTTAGGTAACACTATTGGATTATCTAAGGTTGAAGTATTATTGGAAGGTGTAATGCGGGTACCATCGGATAACGTAATACTTAACAACCCCTCAGTCGTGGTAATTTTAGTTACCCCATTATCAGAGGTTAAATAGGGCTGACTACCATGAATGACTTGCGCCGTAGTCACCGACAACGCTTGAGTCGTAGTGGCATAAGGTAATAATAACAAAGGTATTAAAGCTAAATAGCATTTTATATTGAAAACAATATATGGCGGACGATTAACCAATAATAGCTGTCGTCGACAATGATGTTGAGAGCTGGGTTGGCGAACGTGCGATACTAAACCAGATAGCAACCTCTGCCTAAAATTTGATACGCAATCACACTTTAATTTGAGCAGAAAACGAGAGACTAAATCGAATACTAAACTAAGTTTTAAATTAAGCTTTAGGTGTAATAAATCAGCTAAAGTGTGTTGATATAGATTTTTGACGTAAGGCTGCCAATGTCTTGTGTCTTGTGTCTTGTGTCTTGTGTCTTTATATTATAAAGCATAATGCGCAATCCTTCAAGCAAATTTATGTTTTATTTACACTTTTCCATTTTAGTGCGCAAAAAACTAAACGATTAATTTACCGGTCAAAGTATAGCACCTTAGTAAAATTTAACTACCGATTAACGGCTATTATTTGTAAAGAATGGTAAATGAATAGGGAATGTTATTACTATATGAAAGTTATTAATTTCTGCTTATACGTTCCTTAGCTAAAATTGTAAAAAAATAGAAAAATAGACTTAAATCAGTAACGTTCTAGTCATGCTTGTTAACCTTAATAAATAAAGGTTAGCAAAGCCATTTTACCGATGTATGCGATTATTGAAGCCAATCTACCTGGCTGTGTATTCGATATTGTACTTGACTTGATTTAACACTGGTGAAAGTTGATTGATAAGAAAATACGTTGCAAGGCTTATGGGAAAAGGCTAAGACACAAAAAAACCAGCTTTCGCTGGTGTTCTTTTTGGAATTGGTGCCCGGACGCGGAATCGAACCACGGACACGGGGATTTTCAATCCCCTGCTCTACCGACTGAGCTATCCGGGCAACAATGGATGCACATTAAACACGATCTGAGATTATCCGTCAATCCCTTTTGTAAGATATTTTAAAAAAAATAGATTGTTTGGTTGAAAAATAACTAATCATCTATATATCTGGATCTAATTTTAATAATATAACGTCACTTTTTAAGGAATTGTTATATGCGATATCTAGGCTTTATTGTTTTTTTTATTTATCTCTATTTTGAGATTAGTACATTTATGATGGTAGCTAACGCTATTGGCGTTTTTCTTGCCTTAATTTGTATTATTGCAACATCGATTATTGGTTTTTCATTAGTTAAAACACAAGGTTTAAAAAACCTGCGCGAAATGCAACAAAAAATAGCAGAAAATCAGAGCCCTAAAAATCAAATTATTAAAAGTGTTGCTTTATTGTTTGCTGGTTTTCTATTACTTATCCCTGGTTTTTTGACCGACATTTTAGGCGCTATTTTATTAATTCCTTATGTGCAAGAATCGATTGTTAATTTCATTGTGAGAAAAATGCCCAAAAAATCAATATTTTCATCATACCAACGCACTGATAAAAATGCTGATATTATTGAGGGAGAATTTACTCGTAAAGATGATGAAGAATTAATCAATTAAAAAATATTTTGATTTTATTCTCTTGAAGAATTTAAAACAAACCCCATGTAGTATTCACTATATTATATAGATCATAATTTGATGATTTATTGTTAATAATTATTTAATTTAAATTAGTGCTAGGAGATAACTAATGAAAATTCGTCCATTGCATGATCGTGTGATCATTAAACGCAAAGAAGTAGAATCAAAATCAGCTGGCGGTATTGTTTTAACAGGTTCAGCTGCGGGTAAATCAACACGTGGTGAAGTTTTAGCTGTTGGTAATGGTCGCATTTTAGAAAATGGTCAAGTTCAACCATTAGACGTTAAAGTTGGCGATATCGTTATTTTCAATGAAGGATATGGCGTTAAAACAGAAAAAATTGATAACGAAGAAGTGCTTATCTTATCTGAAAGCGATATTTTAGCCATTGTTCAAGCGTAATTGGCAAATAATTTAATTTATAGACAGAATTCAGGAGAAATACAAAATGGCAGCTAAAGATGTAAAATTTGGTAATGACGCTCGCGTTAAAATGCTTAAAGGCGTTAATGTACTAGCTGATGCAGTTAAAGTCACTTTAGGTCCAAAAGGACGTAACGTAGTATTAGATAAATCATTTGGTGCACCAACTATTACTAAAGATGGTGTGTCAGTTGCTCGTGAAATCGAATTAGAAGATAAATTCGAAAACATGGGTGCACAAATGGTTAAAGAAGTAGCTTCAAAAGCAAATGATGCTGCTGGTGACGGTACAACTACTGCAACAGTCCTTGCTCAAGCGATTGTTAATGAAGGTTTAAAAGCGGTTGCGGCTGGCATGAACCCAATGGATTTAAAACGTGGTATCGATAAAGCTGTTGTTGCAGCAGTTGAAGAGCTTAAAAAATTATCTTCACCATGCGCAGACTCTAAAGCGATTGCACAAGTTGGTACTATTTCAGCAAACTCTGATGAAACTGTGGGTACTTTAATTGCACAAGCAATGGAAAAAGTGGGTAAAGAAGGTGTTATCACTGTTGAAGACGGCACAGGTTTACAAGACGAACTTGATGTTGTTGAAGGTATGCAATTTGACCGTGGTTATTTATCACCATATTTCATCAATAAACCAGAAACAGCGACTGTTGAATTAGACAGCCCATATATTTTATTAGCTGATAAAAAAATCTCTAACATTCGTGAATTATTACCAGTATTAGAAGCAGTTGCTAAAGCAGGTAAATCACTATTAATCATTGCTGAAGATGTTGAAGGCGAAGCATTAGCAACATTAGTTGTTAATACTATGCGTGGTATTGTTAAAGTTGCCGCAGTTAAAGCACCTGGTTTTGGTGACCGTCGTAAAGCAATGTTACAAGACATCGCGATTTTAACAGCTGGTACTGTAATTTCAGAAGAAATCGGTTTAGAGCTTGAAAAAGCAACGTTAGAAGATCTTGGTCAAGCTAAACGTGTTGTTATCAATAAAGACAATACCACTATTATCGATGGCGTTGGTGAAGAGTCTTTAATTACTGCGCGCGTTGAACAAATCCGTAAACAAATCGAAGAATCAACTTCTGACTACGATAAAGAAAAACTTCAAGAACGTGTCGCTAAACTTGCTGGCGGTGTTGCAGTAATTAAAGTTGGTGCAGCAACTGAAGTTGAAATGAAAGAGAAAAAAGCACGTGTAGAAGATGCATTACACGCGACTCGTGCAGCGGTTGAAGAAGGTGTGGTTGCCGGTGGTGGTGTTGCGTTAGTTCGTGCTGCATCTGCAATTTTAGACCTTAAAGGTGCAAACGAAGATCAAAACGTTGGTATTAAAGTAGCTTTACGCGCGATGGAAGCGCCATTACGTCAAATCGTGACTAACTGTGGTGAAGAAGCATCTGTTGTTGTTAACGCAGTTAAAGGTGGCAAAGGTAACTATGGTTACAATGCTTCAACTGAAGAGTACGGCGATATGATCGCAATGGGTATCTTAGATCCAACTAAAGTAACGCGTAGCGCATTACAATATGCTGCATCTGTTGCAGGTCTTATGATCACAACTGAATGTATGGTTACTGATTTACCTAAAGATGATAAAGCTGATTTAGGTGCTGCTGGTGGTATGGGCGGCATGGGTGGAATGGGCGGAATGATGTAATTCATCCTATTTCGTTACAACCCAAAACCTGTTAAAAAACCACCCTTTTATCGGGTGGTTTTTTATTTATTTTCCTTCTATCAAATACTCATTAACTTCACAACTTAATCACATAATCAACACCGTGAATATCAAATAAAAGTCCATTTACACTAATTGTTGTTGAAAATAGCAATACATCTAATTTTTCTTTATGACTTTTAGTTACGCTTTTTTAGAATTGAACCAAGTATGTTGTTTTTTTCTTGTCAAAATGAAATGTAAAATAGATAATAACATGATGAAAAAATAAGGTTTATTTTTTCTATAAAAATAAATTAATTATACCAAACTTTATTACTTTATATGAAATAAGATATAAAGTTATTAAATAATAAGTGAATATAAAAAGGAATAGAACAATGAGTGTATCGTCCAGTAAAAAAGCTGCAACAGTTCAACAAAATGATTATTCAGTAAGACAACGACAAAAATCTACCCGAACAGAATCCCCTCAAGCTAACATTCAAAATAATACTTTTTTCAAAGTTATTTTTTCCGATAATCTTTCTCTTGAACAAAAAGTTCAAGAAGTTACACAAATTTTAGAATTTACCGATAATAAAGAAATAGATCGTGAAAAAGTAGAAGAGTTTGATAAGTTCAAAGAATATCTACAATCAATCTCTGAAGAGATGTCTAAGCAACGTATCGAAATGACTGATACCGAAGTGTTCGCTGAATTGCAACGAGTCTATGCTGATTTTAATAATGACCTTAATGATTTTATTGATAAAATCAAACCGCTTACCGAGATAACTGATGCGCTTTATAACTTACGCCAAAATGGTGAAACACGTAACGCTCTAGCGCAAATAAAAGCAGATCAAGAATGGGATGATGAGAAGCAAGCCGAAAAAAAACAAATACAAGATGAAATCACAAATAACAATACACTAATAACCAAACTAAAAGAAGAAATTCATACTTTAGAGCAAGATAGAATATTCTTCGGACTTGGAAAAATTAAAGCGGCTTCAAAAGCGAAAATAGCAATTAATCAAGAAAAAATAGCGCAATTAGAACAAGATATACAAAATAAAAATACACAATTAGCAAATCTTGAAGAAGAAATTAAACACCGCCATGCGCAACGTAGTGAATCACTTGATGTTGAGAAATTAAAAGAGCTACTGAATTTAACATCAGATGAACACACATTACGACAAGCTGATATGGTTGAATCTGCCTTAAAATTCGTTAACCAAGGTAAAGAGCGTTTTGGTGCTATTCGTGGTCATCTTGAAAAGATGGTTAAACAAATCGAAGGGCTTAGCGACAATAATGGTAATATGATCCAAATTTATGCCATTATGAACGAAGCGACCAAACAAGTTGAAAAAGTCCATCGTGAACGCCGACAAGAACTCGAAAATAAAGATGTTGGTGACAATTTGTTAGAGTCAATGAAACTGGAAGAAACTCGACGTAATTTAGATGAACATATCGATACCGTATCAACCGCAACTGTCGATACTATGCAAACCTATGGCGAATTAACTACCGAAGCAATTAAAATACGTAACATGCAAGCTGCAACTAAAAAACAAGTAGAAAGTGCAAGAGCAATGCATTCACGCGGTATTGCATCAGTCGCTTCACAACTTAGCGTTGTGGTAACAGCGGTTAACTCAGCAGCGATTAATGAAGCGCAATCCATGGCAGGAAATACTTTAGCTGAAATGGCGAGAGTAACTAACGATATTGCTAAGAACGAAGCAATACGAATTGCAACGGGTCGTGATGAAATCAATAACGACTTAGAAGCTATGCTACAAAACTTAGCTGAATTTGGCGATACTCAACGTGAAGCAACAGAAATCACCCGTTCTGCCCTTGAAACAATGCGCGCTAATTTAGAAGAAATCGAAAAAATGTCCAAAGATGTTCAAGGTGATACTCGTGAATTTATTGCAGTAACTGGTGATGTTTTATCTGAAAAGAGTGAAGCCAAAAAAGAAACTAAAAATACTACGTCCCCTTTTAAACTATAACTGACGAAGGAATGCACAATGTACCTAGTTAGAGGGCGTGAATATTTAGCGCAACATCCCAATTTTTCATTAGTGGGAAGAGAGCATGATTTAGAAAGAATATCATCAATTCTGATCCGACAATCATCAAACTCACTTTTACTAACAGGACCAGCTGGTGTAGGCGTTTCGGCGCTTACCCTTGGTTTACAAGCAGCTAAAAATAGTCCTGACACACCATTTGACTTAATTGTTAAAAAACTATTTTGGTTAAATAGTGATGCACTGTTTTCCAGTGGTGATAGCACTAAAATTAATAACGAATTTCAAAATATTTTAAAAAAATTACTGCAAACACCTGAATCGGTTTTAATTATTACTGATACAGCTAATTTTTTAGAAGCGGCACACAATACCGGTAATGCTCATTTTATTAATGCATTAAATAACGCTGATAAATCAGGTAATTTTCAAGTAATTCTAGAAGTTCGTGATGATAAACTTAGTAGTGTGCTAAAAGCTAGTACTAAAATGCCAGAGCTCTACACGCTTTATGATGTAAAAGAGCCAACAGGAAGTGATTTAAAAGCAATTGTTACAGTTGTTGCAAAAGAGCTATCTGAACATCATCAAATCGAAGTTGACGATAATGCTATTGACGAAGCAATACACTTAACAAGCAAATATCGTGATAGTTTGGGTTTAGGTGGAGCACAGCCTCAACGCGCAATATCCTTGCTTGATCGCGCACTAGCAAGCTACCGCCAACTGACGCATAAACAGCACCCTAAAATTGCTGAATTAATGGCTAAAATTGCGAAAAGTACTGATGAAACAGAACGTCAAACTTTGCAACAGCAATTAAATCAATGGCAACAAGATTGGCAAGATTTGAAATCAGAAATTAGCAAAACATATCAATATCAACGTGATGCTGAAACATTACGCTTCCAGCTACAAGACGAAATCACCCAAATTCAGGAGCAAGAAGAGGAAAACAAAATTTCTGATTCTGCGGCCATAAAAACCTTTGCTCAATTGACAGCAGGTGGATTTGACTCGCCAGCTGTCACCAAATTGAAAGAAAAAATTCGACAAATTGATGCCGAAATTGCACAAAATAATGAGCAACATAAAAAACTAGTAATGCTTGCCAATAAAGATTTACGACTAAATCGACAAGAAGTAATTACTGAATTTAGTAAAATTTCGGGAATATCAACCAATAAACTCGATGAAAACGAAGTTGAAAATTTAATTAATTTAGAAGCGCATTTATTGTCACGTATTTTTGGTCAGGATGAAATCGTCAAACATGTAGCTAATTCGGTTAAAGTTGCTAAAGTCGATGCACTAAAAGAGTCTGGTCCAGCAATGTCTTACCTCTTTTTAGGGCCATCCGGTGTAGGCAAAACAGAAATGGCAAAAGCTTTAGCGCAATACGTATATGGTGACGAAAAATCATTAGTGCGATTTGATATGTCAGAATATATGGAAAAACATGCAGTTGCTAAATTAATTGGTGCACCGCCAGGATATGAAGGGTTTGAAGCTGGTGGTATTTTGACTAATTCAGTTAGGGCTAAACCGATTGGTATCTACCTATTTGATGAAATCGAAAAAGCACACCCTGATGTATTTAATATTTTCTTGCAGATCTTATCAGACGGACGTTTAACCGATAATATCGGTCGTACGGTCGATTTTTCTGACATAATGATTATTATGACATCAAATATTGGTCAGCCTTATTATCTTGATCCTAATCTATCTGATGAGGCAGCACGCGAACTAGCAACAAATGAGCTAAATAATACCTATCGTTCAGAATTACTGAATCGTTTTAATGGTAGAGAAAATATTGTTCATTTTAAACGACTACCAATGGAAGTTATTGAGAAGATTATCCGCCGTGAAATTGATAAACTCAATCAAGCTTATCAACCTCGAAACCTAACTATAGAAGTACAAGACGCTTGTCTTAGTGCATTTTGTCATGATCATTATGATATTATTCGTGGTGCAAGAGGTTTACCAGGTTATATTAAAGCCAATATTCGACCGTTTATCGTCAATCACATATTACAAAACCCACTTGATCAAGGCACGTTTAAAATAGTGTATAACCAACAAACGCATAGTTTTGATATGGAATTTTGTAAAAATTAAAAACGCTTCACTTCGTTTTTAGCGAAGTGAAATTTACTACAATAAATTGAAGCTAACAGGTAATGTTCCTTTAGCTTCAATTATATAACCTGTCTTCAATCCAAAACTTTTTAGCGTAGCCACGTAAATTATCAGAAAATTACCCAATAGCAGTAGTAAATAAATTAACCGTTGTGATTTTTTCTCATAGTTATATTACGTAAAGTAAACCATCACCCAAAATGGTTTACTAACATAATTTAATTAAACTTACGCAACAAGCCTAGGGTGTAAACTTCCGCTTTGTACAAGCACGATATCGTTATCAATATTTATTTTTTCGCAACAGAAAATAGATAATTAGCCACCTTAGTATCACCATTTTTTTGGTATAATTGAGCTGTTTTAATGACACTTTCTTGTCGAGATGCATCGTAATTAAAAAGTTGCTTAAACATTAAATCAGCAGTTTTCTGATCACCGTTTTGAATTGCACAATAACCATATTGTTCATACGCATCGGCTTTCCAACGGTGGCGATCTAAATCAATACTTTGTTGAAATTGTTTTTTGGCTTCTTGATAACGATTTCTACCACATAAAAAAGAGCCATAATGGACATGATACAGTCCATTACCGGGTTGCATTAAGGTGATACGTTTGTAAATCATTTCAGCTTCATTATATTCACCAACATGCTGATCAAACATTGCCATTGCTAGCATAACTTGAGGGTTATTAGGTGAATATTGGGCAGCCAATTTCAAGTTATAATGTGCAGCTTTGATATTTTCTGGTGACTCATCAGCTTTAGCCAAATAAGCTAAACCTAATCGCGTTCTAGATAATGCGGCAGCTTCGGGATCAAATTCTTCATGCCCTTTAACTTGGCAACCTGTTAAAGCAATCATGGATAAACAGCTGAAGATGACTAACCATATTTTCATTAACTTTTCCCTTTTCCGTTGTCTATTTTTATGCGGTTTGCTGAACCAAGTTTTGCTTTTTATACAGTGTTCTTTTAGTCCTGTCGACAACTTCACCGGCTAACTGACCACATGCTGCATCTATATCATCGCCGCGGGTTTTACGTACAATAACCGTAAATCCATAACCCATTAATGTTTTCATAAAACGGTCTATACGTGTATTTGAGCAACGAGAGTAAGGAGCACCAGGGAACGGATTCCATGGAATTAAATTAATTTTACTTGGTACATTTTTTAAGAATTGAGCTAATTCATGGGCATGTTCTACGCCGTCATTAATCTGATTTAGTAATACATACTCAATTGTTACCTTGCCATGATTGGCATTTGAAGTAGATAAATAACGTAAAATTGAATCGCGTAACATCGCCATATTATACTTTTGGTTAATTGGCATAATTTCACTACGTATCGCATCATTTGGAGCATGAAGTGAAATCGCTAACGCAACATCAATCATTCCTGCCAACTTATCTAAAGCAGGAACAACACCAGAAGTTGAAAGCGTAACACGTCTTTTTGATAAACCGTAACCAAAATCATCTAACATGATTTCCATTGCCGGTGCAACGTTAGATAAGTTGAGTAAAGGTTCCCCCATTCCCATCATAACAACATTCGTAATAGGCCTATCAGCTAATTTTCCTGTCACACCAATGGCATTTGATGCACGCCAAACTTGGCCGATTATTTCAGAAACGGTTAAATTACGATTAAAACCTTGCTGAGCGGTTGAACAGAATTTACATTCCAAAGCACATCCTACTTGTGAGGACACACACAAAGTTGCGCGATCGCGCTCAGGAATATACACCGACTCAATCATCTGATTATTGCCAACATCCAATGCCCATTTAATAGTACCATCAGATGAGCGCTGTTCCATCGCTATTATTGGGGCTTTAATTTCGGCTAACGTTTTTAATTGTTCACGTAATTTTTTATTAATGTCAGTCATTTGATCAAAGTCATCTATTCCAAAATGATAGATCCACTTCATCACTTGATCTGCTCTAAAAGGTTTTTCACCTAATGATATAAAAAACTCTCTCAATTGCTGGCGGGTAAAATTAAGTAGATTAATTTTTTCATTGGTTGCTGGAGTAGTTTGTGTTATTTTTGCTGCATCTGCACAATTTACAGACATGTTCGGTGTTGATGATGTTAACATAAGGCCTCGTTTTTACACATTATGGCTATTTAAATTTTTAGGGAAAGGATTATACTGGTTTTCACCTTATCTGGCTAATAAATATTAGTGATATATAAATGAAAATGAATTCAACAATTTTAAAAAAAACGTTAACGATTACTCATACAATAACTTTACTTTTATGTTCAACATTCGCTATGGCACAACCAATTCCATTAGATAAATTAACAGGTCAATTTGACGAAAAGAAAGATAACAATTTTATTGCGTTAGATTCAACAATTTTGCCTGTTAATAAAAAAGGCATGTATCTGCAAAAAGAACCTGCCGAGCAGTTAATTAAAGCTTATAACGACTTTAAAAAGTCTTATCCAGATATACCGTTTATAGTTGTGAGCGCAACTCGTAATTACACGTATCAAAATGGCATCTGGCAACGTAAATGGGATGACTTGTTACCGAAACTTCATGAGCCACAAAAAATTGCTGAGCAAATTTTAAAACTATCATCTATGCCAGGTACCTCAAGACATCATTGGGGAACAGATATTGACATTACCAGTGTTTCATCAAGTTATTTTAGAAATGATAAAAAAGGCATCATACTTTACCAATGGCTACAAAAAAATTTACCTAAGTATGGTTTTTGCCAGCCATTCAATGAAGGTCGTAAAGGAGGGTATTTGCCAGAAGAGTGGCACTGGTCATACAAACCTATTTCCAGCCAATATATCGCGCAATATAAAGCTATATTAGACAGTGAGCCTGATAAAATTATACAAAGGCTCAATTTTACTGGTCACGACAAAATTACACTTGAAAGTTTAGTTAGACAATATGTATTAACGGTTAATTCTGAGTGTTATTAATAATACATTAGTGGTTTCGCCAATAAGGAAGTTTGATAGTGACCACTAATCCCCCACCATCACGATTATTTGCTTGAATCGTACCGTTATGCATAATGACGGTCTTTCTTGCAATTGCCAGACCTAAACCATAACCTTTGCCTAATTGCGCTGACTGGATACGAACAAACGGTTCAAAAATACTCGATAATTTATTTGAATCAACACCTGGACCACGGTCTTTGACTTCAATTTGCAAATATTTACCCACTTCTTTTAACGACACTTCGACAGCTTGCCCAGCTTTAGAAAAACGAATTGCATTACGAATAATATTTTCAACTGCTCGGCGAATTTGTTCCGAATTACCTTTAATAATAGAATGCGTTATGGATGCTAAATTAAAATGTACATCAATTAATTGATGATTGGCTTCATAATTAGCATCACTAATCACCACACTAATTAAATCTTTTAAATCAAAATATTCATCAGTACGATTATTCATTTCGGCGCGTGAATAATTTAAAATTTCA
Source organism: Gilliamella sp. B2969 (assembly GCF_026536195.1). NCBI lineage: Bacteria > Pseudomonadati > Pseudomonadota > Gammaproteobacteria > Orbales > Orbaceae > Gilliamella > Gilliamella sp. B2969. Next base: position 95,387 of record NZ_JAFNOP010000007.1, on the reverse strand, counting down.
CCAATTAACTGATCTAATCGTTCCGACTCTAATTCAATTCTCGCTAAAGCAGTATCAATATTTTGTTTATTTTGTTGGGCAAGCCCAATGGCTAACTGTAAACGCGCAAGCGGTGTACGCAACTCATGTGACACATCATGTAAAAGTGCTTGACGATCTGAAATTAAAATATTTAATTGTTCAACCATCATATCAAAATCTTTACCCAACTCACTGAGTTCATCACGTCTAGGCTTTAATTTTTTAAATAACCTGACAGAAAGATCACCTTGTGATACACGAAAAAAGCCTTGTCGTAATAACCGCATTGGCCTAGTTAAGTTCCATGCTAAAAATAGACTAAAAGCTAAACCAACAAATCCCCCCATTAACATAATTGGCAACGGCATACTAAAAAATACCTTTTTGCTACGATCATCTTTATCTTCTTTGAACGAAACAGCATATAAAGTACCATCAGGCGCAATAGCTGTTCGTTGATAAATATAAGTTGGTGACTCTAATTCATCAGTCAATATATTAACTTGATCATTTTGTGGGGAAATTAATTTTATTGATAACAACGCCCGTTCACGTTCAGGTAAATGCGCAATAAAATTAAGTGTTTCATCTTCACCCGCAACATGTAACAATTGCGCAATCATATCGACTTTGGTCGGCATATGATTAAGAAAACGTTGATTTCTATTTTCTACATAAAAGGAGAAAGCTATCCAGGTTAACTGAAAGGTTAGATAAAAAATCACACAAAATATAATCAGTATTTTCCAAAATAATCGACGATTCATACCAAAGCCTATTCTATCGTTAACGGATACGGTAACCTACTGCTCGAATGGTTTCAATTGTCACATCGTTTTGTGCTACTTGAGACAGTTTTTGACGAATATTACTAATATGGACATCCACGCTACGATCATAAAGCTCTCTAGCTCGACCTAATCCTATTTCAGATAGCTCTTCTTTAGTCACAACCCGTTCGCTATGTTTGACTAATAAAACTAATAAATTGAATTCAGTTGATGTCAAATCAATAACTTGCCCATTCCAAGTACAAAGTCGCTGCGGTAAATCAAGCGTTAAACCATTAAAATGGTATTTTTTGTCATCAACCATCTCAACTGAACGTTCATCAAACCGACGTAAAACCGCTCGCAACCTAGCTAATAATTCTCGTGGATAACAAGGTTTAGGAATATAATCATCAGCACCAAGCTCTAAGCCTAACACCCGATCAATATTATCGCCTTTAGCTGTTAACATAATAACGGGCATATTACATTGCTGACGTATGCTTTTTAATACATCAATACCATTAATATCAGGTAGCATGACATCTAAAATTGCGGCACGATACTTACCCGATAATGCTTCATCAATACCATCTTTACCCAAATAAACACTTTTAATATTAAAACCTTCATTGGTCAAATATTCACTTAGCATTTGTGATAATTCAATATCATCATCAATTAATAAAATATTTATCATAATCGCCATTATTATCTAAATTTTAGGTCTTTACATTATTGCAATAATTAAAAAAAAGTCAGGTAGTTTTACTAAAATATTACATATTTTGAACTATTCCTGATTATTTAATTTACTAACCAACCATATAAAAAATTTAAGATAAATATTATCTCTTATTATATTTTTTGAAAGAATTTGAATAGTATTTATCAGTTAAATTACTTACCATATTATTTAAGTCAAAATTGTCAGATTGGTTATTAATATCAAACAGCAAATAACTAAGTCTTATACTGTTTACGCTGCAATCACATCGTTCAATTTTCAATAAATATTAAATAAAATAGTATGCTATCAAGAAGGTAACATTTCACCATCAACATTACCATTAAAATATGGAGATAAATAATGAAACAACAAGTAATGTGGCAAGAGTTAATTAAATTGGTGAAACATGAAGTATTACCCGCACTCGGTTGTACTGAACCGATATCATTAGCATTTGCCGCTGCAGTTGCGGCTCAATATCTAAACAAAAATAATATTGAAAAAATTGATGCTTATGTTTCACCTAACTTAATGAAGAACGGTATGGGCGTGACTGTGCCTGGCACTGGTATGGTTGGATTACCTATTGCCGCAGCAATTGGCGCAATAGGTGGCGATGCAAATGCAGAACTTGAAGTATTAAAAAATATTACAACAGAGCAAATCACCTTAGCTAAAAAAATGTTAGTGGATAACAAAGTGAATGTGAAAATAGCCAACAATAATCAAGCTATCTACTGTGAAGTCAATATTTATACTCAACACGATCATGTTAAAGTATGCATCGAAAATTCACATACCAATGTTATTTTGATTGAAAAAAACAGTAGCGTTATTTTTAAACAAAATAACATTGCTACAAATCAATTAAACAATAACGATATCATCAAACAGGTATCAGTCAGATTAATTTATGACTTTGCAACCTATGCAAATTTTGAAGATATTCAATTCATTTTACACTCTGCCGAATTAAATTGCGCCCTATCTCAAGAAGGATTAAAGCATGCTTATGGATTAAGTATTGCCTCAACATTACATGAACAAACCCAAACAGGATTATTAGCTGATGATTTGCTTTCAAAGGTCATTATTCGCACAACCGCTGCATCTGATGCTCGTATGGGGGGCGCAACGTTACCAGCCATGAGCAATTCAGGTTCAGGTAATCAAGGGATCACTGCCACCATGCCGGTTGTGGTGGTAGCAGACTATTTAGATGCAACACCTGAACAATTAGCTCGAGCATTAATATTATCCCATACTATTGCCATTTATATTCATAGTAAGTTTCCGCCTTTATCGGCTCTTTGTGCAGCATCAACAGCCGCTATGGGCGCAGCAGCGGGTATGGCATGGTTACTTGGTCAAGGTAGATATGAACCTGTCGATATGGCAATTTGTAATATGATTGGCGACTTATCAGGCATCATTTGTGATGGCGCTTCAAATAGCTGTGCAATGAAAGTTTCAACATCTGTTTCATCAGCGTTTAAAGCTGTACTGATGGCTTTAAACCATATTCGGGTCACAGGAAACGAAGGTATAGTCTGTGATAGTGTTGAAAATTCAATCAACAACTTAGGGGCTATCGCTAGTAATAGCATGAAAGCAACTGATACTCAGATTATTGATATCATGTCACATAAGGCTTAAACTACGTTTTAGTGCTAAAAGATTAAACTTTTAGCGCTTTTAATATAACCAATTGGTATATTTTTTAAAAAATATGCTGGACAATGTTGTTTTTTATGCGTAATATTTCGTCCTGCTTCAATGGTGGCTATAGCTCAGTTGGTAGAGCCCTGGATTGTGATTCCAGTTGTCGTGGGTTCGAATCCCATTAGCCACCCCATTTTATGAAGCAAAAAATCTAACGGCGAGTAGCGCAGCTTGGTAGCGCAACTGGTTTGGGACCAGTGGGTCGGAGGTTCGAATCCTCTCTCGCCGACCAATTTTAAATAAAAAAGCCTGCTCAGTGAGTGGGCTTTTTTATTATCCGCTTTAGCTTAAAGGATGTGAACCGACAGAGGTTCGAGCCGAGCGCAGCGAGACAACGTTGCTAAAGCAACGGCCCGAAGGGCGAGCATAAAATGCGAGTTATCCTCTCTCGCCGACCAATTTTAAATAAAAAAGCCTGCTCAGTGAGTGGGCTTTTTTATTATCCGCTTTAGCTTAAAGGATGTGAACCGACAGAGGTTCGAGCCGAGCGCAGCGAGACAACGTTGCTAAAGCAACGGCCCGAAGGGCGAGCATAAAATGCGAGTTATCCTCTCTCGCCGACCAATTTTAAATAAAAAAGCCTGCTCATTAAGTGGGCTTTTTTATTATCCGCTTTAGCTTAAAGGATGAGAACCGACGGAGGTTCGAGCCGAGCGCAGCGAGACAACGTTGCCAAAGCAACGGCCCGAAGGGCGAGCATAAAATGCGAGTCATCCTCTCTCGCAGACCAATTTTAAATAAAAAAGCCTGCTCATTAAGTGGGCTTTTTTATTATCCGCTTTAGCTTAAAGGATGTGAACCAACAGAGGTTCGAGCCGAGCATCGCGAGACAACGTTGCCAAAGCAACGGCCCAACGGGCGAGCATAAAATGCGAGTCATCCTCTCTTCCCCCGCTCTATTTTTTATTATCTTACTGATTTAATGTTACTAACAATAAATATTGTGATCACAACAACAATTTTGGTACTTAAGATTGACAAGATATATTTTTTTAATTAATTTTTAACCAATAAAAATGGATTTAAGATATATCTTTTAGATATTACGATCCAAAAAGGAAGGGGATGACTATTGGAATATCGTGATATTGCGGTCAAAACAGCTGTTGAAGAGCAAATTAAAGCCAATCCAGCCATAATTAAGGATAAATTCACAGAACGTGGGCTTGCCGAATATTTTGGCGTCAGTCGAACAACGGTTAGAAAAGCGTTAAATGATTTGGCCATGGAAGGCTATGTTTTTTTTGATAAAAAAAATACGCAATATCCAACAATCTTTGAAATCAATATGTTAAAAATGTCTTCATTTAGTGAAGAAATAGATAAAGAAAATCCTAAACAAATTAAAATCAAAGTTCTTTCCAACCAAATTATCAAGATTCCTTCAGAATTGACAAAATTCTTTAATTTTAATCACCAATTACTCAAAATAATTAGGCAACGCGTATTAGGTGAAATGCCTTTATCTTACGAGATCTGTTATTTACCCTTCGAAAAATTCAGAGGTTTAGAAACACAAAATTTGAGCAATGTGTCGCTTTATCAATATTTAAAAGATCATTACCAGCTCATCCCGAGTCATGGTCGGGAAGAAATTACCTACGAAACCGCAACTAAAGAATGTGCCAAGTATTTAGGTATCAAAGAACAAACACCAATCTATAAAGTTTCAAGTTATAACTACGATGATAACTTTGAGCCTTTTGAACACACTGAGCAATATTTAATAGGTAACCGATTTAAATATCACTTATCGGCTAAAAATATCTTCAATTATAGCGAGACAGATAAATGAAGTTATTTGAAAAAATTGCAGTTCAATTAGGCGAGCTAATAGATACAGGTAGGTATGGTGTTGGTGCCGCATTACCGCCAGAAGGCCAGCTACAACAAAACTACGGCGTAAGTAGAACAACTATTCGTAAAGCAATAGATCGATTAGTTGAAAAAAATCAAGTTGTAAGAAAGAAAGGGGTGGGTTTATTTGTCGCACCTAAACTTTCAACACAAAATATTCTAGAAATGACGGGCATCATCAAACCCTATGATTATCAAAATGATAAAAAAGTGATTAAAGAGTCTTATTTAAGACAAGCAGGAAGCTACTACAGTCAATTATTAAAAATAAAATCGTCCGAGCTTATTTATTATATCAGCTTTCTTGAAGTGGCAAAAAACAGTGTCGTAAAAGCTATATTTTTGTTACCTCTTAACTATTTTCCTGATTTTCAACTTTCCATCATAAAAGTGTTATCGGCGCTGGAAATTGTCAATTCGAGTAAAAAGAAAGTTGATAAATTAGAACAAGATTTACAATTAATTGTTGCCAATGCTGAACTTGCCAAACAGCTAGGTATCAAAATTAATAACCCATTATTTAAAATTTCTAACCACTATTTTGATATTAACAGTGAACCAATAGCCATTGAATATAAATTTGCTACTAATACTAAATATGTTGTCGATTTCACCTAGGAGGAAAATTAATGATTAAATTATTACGTGTTGATCATCGTTTATTACATGGTCAAGTTGTTGTTTCATGGTTCGATAGCGTTGGGGCCAATACTATTTTGGTCGCTAATGATACGGTGGCAAATGACGAACTACGCAAATCAGCTATTCGATTAGCTAAACCTGAACATGGCAAATTAGTCATGAAATCCATTGATGACAGCATTGAGGCAATTAATTCGGGTGTCACTGATAAATATCAAATGCTGATTGTTGTTGAATCGGTTGCCGATGCTGAAAAGCTAATTAGAGGCACTCAAGGAAAAATAACCAGCCTCAATTTAGGTGGCACAAAACCACGCGAAGGCACGAAGAGCTACTCTAAAACGATCAATCTAACTGAGCAAGAAGCAGATTTATTAACTGCATTAAAACAAGATGGCATTGATATTTACATTCAACAAGTTCCGAGTGAAGCAAAGCAAAAATTTGAAAAATAATTTAGAGGATACAACACATGAGTATCGAATTAACAGCACTTCTATTAGCTTTAATTGCGATGTTAGCAAATGCTGAATACTTTTTAGGATCATCAATGTTATCTCGCCCACTTGTCACCTGTACTTTAGCAGGTTTAGTTATGGGGGATATCACTCAAGGCATTATCATTGGTGCAACCTTAGAGTTAGCTTTTGTTGGATCGTTTTCTATTGGGGGGTCGATTCCACCCGAAATAATTTCAGGCAGTGTTTTAGGTACCGCATTTGCTATTGGTGCAGGCAAAAGTACCGAAATTGCTTTAACATTAGGTATTCCAATTGCGTCACTGGTGTTATTAGTCAAAAACCTCTGCTTCCTTTTTATTCTTCCTTATTTTGTTCACAAAGCAGACAAATATGCCAGTGAAGGCAATGGTAAAGGGATGGATAGAATGAATATCTTAGGTGGATTTTTCTCAATCAATCTTCCAATTGGGTTAGTTGTCGGATTTTCCTATTTATTTGGTAGTGCCGCTGTTAACAACTTATTAGAGATGATACCTAAATTTATCATTGATGGTTTAGGTATTGCCACAGGGCTACTACCAGCTTTTGGTTTTGCAATGTTAATGAAAATTATGATCAAAAAAACCAATACTACCTTCTTTGTTCTTGGCTTTGCATTAGCGGTATACATGAAAGTACCTGTTACCGGCGTGGCTATTTTTGGCGCTTGTCTTGCCTTAATTTTGACCGGTTATTCTGCATTTAATGGCAAAAAAGGCGCAATAGACGAAGGTAATCAACAGCTCAATACCAATACGGGTAATGCATTAGCATCACAGGAGATCGATTATGAAAATGAAGAATTCTAAATTAGTAACCAATAAAGAATTAAACAGAACCTTTTGGCGCTCGTTTACCGCTGAATGGTCATGGAACTATGAACGACAAATGAATTTAGGCTATGCCTATGCTATGCGTCCGGCTTTGGATAAAATCTACAGCAATAACAAAGTAGAATTAACCGATGCCTATCAACGACACCTTGAATTTTATAATATCACACCATGGTTAATCACTTTTCCATTGGGTATTTGCATTGCCATGGAAGAGCAACACGCTACAGACAGTGAGTTTGATAAAAACTCAATCAATGACGTTAAAATTGCCCTAATGGGACCATTAAGTGGTTTGGGTGACTCATTTTTTTGGGGAACACTACGTGTCATCGCAACAGGCATTGGTACCTCGTTAGCGTTGCAAGGCAATATTTTAGGCCCACTTTTATTTTTACTAATCTTTAATGTCCCGGCAATTTTGGCGCGGTATTTTGGCTTACTCATAGGCTATAACATCGGCACTTCATTTATCGACAAAGTTCAAAAAACAGGTTTGATGGATAAATTATCCTATGGCGCTTCGGTATTAGGGCTTTGTGTGGTCGGGGCGATGGTTGCCACCATGGTTACCTTAAATATGCCATTAAAAATTGGTTCAGGTTCAGACGCGGCATCACTGCAAGATATATTTGATGGAATTGTGCCACAAATATTACCGTTACTTTTTACGCTGTTTATTTTTGTACTTGTTAAAAAAGAAGTGAAAGCACATTGGATTCTATTATTAATTGCGGCAATAGGTATTTTTGGTGCCTGGAGCGGTTTGTTAGGTTAATGAGAGGAAAACAATGAAAAGTATCGCAGATTATGTGGCTTTAGAACCTGAGTATTATCAACATATACTCGATAATTACCAAACGTTATTTGCCAATATTATCGATTTAAGCCAGATCAAACAACTTAACGCAATTGTTATTTTTGCAACAGGTTCAAGCGCTAATGCGGCCTATAGCGCTCGCCCTTTTATGAGTAAAATATTAAACGTGCCAGTTTATATAGAAGATCCTTCTATTGCGGCTAATTATTCATATTACAATGATCCCAACAATTTATATTTTGCTATTTCGCAAGGCGGTGAAAGCTACTCAACGATTCATTTAGTTAAACAATTTGTTGAGAATAATCAAACTATATACAGTTTAACCAGCAATCCAAGCAGTCCATTGTATAAAGTGAGTAATCATATTTTATCAATGGGAATGCCAATTGAAGAGATGCCTTATGTCAGTGCAGGTTATAGTGTAACCATACTCGACTTGATGTTAATCGCTTTAGCTATTAGTCAAAAACTAGCGCGTATTAACGCTCAACAATTTGAAAGTTATTTCACACAAATACAAAAAATAACCCAACTATTGCCACAAGCCATTTTGCAGTCACAAGCTTGGGTTGCGAAACATCAAGATCAATTCAATCAAACTAACCGTGTGATTTTTATCGGTTATGGCGCAACATACGGCATTGCACGCGAAGGTGAAACCAAATTCACTGAAACCGTCCGCAATACAGCATTTGGCAAAGAATTAGAGGAGTATATGCATGGCCCTTATCTTGGCTTGCATCGCGATGATTATATCGTTTTTATTGAGCCACAAGGTCGACTCATGGACAGAGCTGAGTTGTTAAAACAGTTTTTAAAACAATATGTGCAAAACATTGCAACTATTTATGCACATGATACCAAAACACCGAAAACAGCCGATTTGTGCTTAAATATTGAGTGTGATGAACTTTTATCATCACTGTTTATGACTATCCCAATTCACTTACTCAGTTATCAAGTGTCGCAATTAAAAGGTCACAATCTAGAAAAATCAACATATCCAGAATTTGATGAAATCACTAAATCTAAAATAAAGAGGGTTACAGTATGAGAAAATATGACGAACAAAAAGAACTCGACAGCATGAATGGTGCATTAGCGTTACGTCCACAAATTAATGAGTTTATTGATAAAATTCATAAACGTGGTTACAGCAATGTTTGCTGGTTAGGTATTGGTGGCACTTATGCATCATCAATGCAAGCAGTTGTTCATATGAAAGAAAAAACAGCCATTGAAACTTTTGTTCAACATGCGGCTGAATATCTAGTAACAGGAAACAAACGTATCACTAAAGACACATTGATCATTATTTCATCTGTCACAGGTACCACACAGGAAGTCGTTGCAGCTATTGAAAAAATTCAAAAAGAAGTGGGGGCAACCATATTCGCTTTCATGGATAAAGCTGATACACCATTAGGGAAAATGGCACATCATGTTATTACTTACCCAATGAATGAACAATTAAAATTCTTTATGACAGCAGATCGTTTAATGTATTTAGCCGGTGAGTTCCCTGATTATGATGAGTTTTATCAACAAATGGATCAACATTTTGCTAAAAATATTGTTGCTGTTGCTAAAAAAGCCGATAAATTTGGTCAAGAAGTTGCTGAAAAACACCATAACGATACAATGCACTATTTTGTTGGTGCGGGCAATCAATGGGGAGCAACGTATTCTCATGCTATGTGTTATTGGGAAGAGCAACATTGGTTACGTTCAAAATCCATTGAGTCAGCTGAATTTTTTCATGGTACATTAGAAGTGATCGATCGTGATACGGCAGTTACTGTTTATGTTGGTGAAGATACACAGCGTCCATTAAGTGAACGTGTCGCTAAATTCTTACCACAAATTTGTGGAAATTACACCATTATTGATACCAAAGATTATGAATTACCGGGTATCGCTGAAAAATATCGTGGACACTTATCACCGTTTGTTTTTCGTACTATCAATAATCGAATTGATGCTTATGTCGAACACTTAAATCGTCATCCAATGTCAATTCGTCGTTATTATCGTTGCTTAGATTACTAAGGAGAACATTGCCAATGATTGCAGTATTAGTCAGCACCCATGGACCAATGGCAAACAGCATTATTGAAAGTGCTGAAATGATTTGTGGTAAACAAACACAATGTGAAGCAGTCCCTTTTTTAACAGAGCAATCGTTAGATGATTTTCAACAGCAAATTGAACAAACATTGACAATGCTAACACAGGAAGGACAAACTCTACTTTGTTTTGTTGATTTAAAAGGTGGCACCCCCTTTAATACATTAACCAGACTAATGGCAAATTACCCAAATCTCGAAATTGTTACTGGGGTGAATATACCCATGTTATTGGCAACATTTATGCTAAGAACGCAAATGGCGTTAGATGATTTATTACCAGAACTAATGCAAACCGCTAAACAAAGTATTGAACACTATAATATGGTGTCAATGACGTCATCAATAATAGAAGATGAAGAGTTTTAAACTGGTCAAATAAAAAACAATTAATTTAACTTTAATAAGGCAAATATATTTTTAACGCAAATAAAATTATATTTGCTTTTATCCATTACGAGTAATACCTTTCTATTTAAAGCCTTACATTGATCATCGAATAAATAGGTAGGCAAATTTGACTATATTTAGAGATAAAACAGTTATCATCACATTGATTCTATTATTAAGTAGTATTTGTAGCTGTTGTAAAACTAATAATGAATTAACATTAAAACAAATCGACACGAACGATAAATATCGTTGGATGGAAAATCAACCACAGTTAATCAATAATTGGTTATTGTCTGAATCTGAACGTACTGTCAAAACACTAAATGCGTTACCTTGGCAAAAAACAGTGAGTCAGCGGTTTGATGAGTTAACAGATTTTGGCGCTGAACCTAGAATATCTGATATTCAATACGTAGGCGATAATTGTTTTTATTTCAAACAAACAGCAGATCATCCGTATAATCGTCTTTTTGTTAAAGATCGCTTCAGTAATGAAAAAGTATTAATCGATCCCCCTATTGGCTATGGCATATATGACTTTTATCCTTCACATGATGGTCAATATATTGCTTATAGCATTTATGAAAATGGTGCTGAGATATCATCAATAAAAATTATTAATGTAAAGACCAAATCACATCTTAATGATGATATAACCGGCATATCAGATCCAAATATCATTTGGTCTAAGGATAATTTATCCTTTTTTTATAAAAGAAATGATAGATATCAACACAATAGTCAAAAATCCGGCACAGAAGAGGTCTATCATCACTATTTAAACGCAAATAGACAAAATGATGTTTTAATATTTGGTACTGGCCAGATATCCGATTATAACCCCTTTACTGATCAAAACACTTCATTATCCTTTTCGTCAAATTGGGCTATTGCTTCGGTCTCACCTTCTATATCGGGTTATAGTATCGATTTGTATATAACACCCTATGATGATCTTCAAAAAAACAATGCTCATTGGCAAAAAATCATCGATAGAAAACAAAATGTGACCAATTTTATTCTGAAAGATGATTGGTTATATTTAGCTAAATATAATGATTTGTCTGGTTATACTATTTCGCGCGTGAATCTAAATAAGAATAGCCAACCAGAAGAAAAAATTATGGCATGGCAAAATGGAGATTTGACTCAATTTGCCGCAAGCAAAGATGCTATTTACTTAGCTTATCATGAGTCAACAATCCCCCACTTTGTAACTATCCCTTTTGCTGACACTCATCATGTTAAATTGATCCCACTTGCCAATAATGAAGAAGTAACGGCCATTTTTAGTAATGCAGATCACAAAGAAATATTATTTACTGCTCAAAATTGGACTGTCCCACCCAAAATATTTAGTTATGATCCTGATAATGGGTTAATTCAAGATACAAAAATGATTAATCCCAGTGCTTTTTCGTTTGCCAACTATGAGGCTGAACAACAATGGATAAAATCAAGCGATGGCACACTCATTCCCATGACGATTATTCATCCTAAAGGGATCAAATATGATGGTACTGCTCCTACATGGTTAACGACCTATGGCGCATATGGTGTAAGTCAGCTCGCTTTTTTTGATGCAACACGTTTAATTTGGCTTGAAAGAGGTGGAATAATTGCAATTGCTCACATTCGAGGTGGTGGAGAATTAGGCAAAAATTGGCATATTGGCGGTAGCTTAGCGAATAAACAAAACTCAATTGATGACTTTATAAAATGCGCACAATATTTGATTAATCATCATATTACCCAACCATCTAAGCTAGTTATCAGCGGTGAGAGTGCGGGTGGTATTATAATTGGCATGGCATTAGCTAAACATCCTGAACTTTTTGCTGCGGCATCTATTAATGTGGGTATGTTAAATATGAGCCGATTAGATAACATCGCCATTGGCAACGCAAATTTTGCCGAGTTTGGTTCGCCATTAAACGCAAAACAGTTAAATGATTTATCTAAAATAGATGCCTATTTAAACTTAAAAGATAATGTTACGTATCCACCGGTTATGATTTCGCTAGGTTTGAAAGATGAGCGTGTCGCACCATGGCAAAGTGCTAAATTTATTGCTCGTCTTAATGCGATAAACCATAGCAAAAAACAGCAGGTATTCGTTATTGCAGATCAATATGAAGGGCATTTTTTGGATAATTTTCTCAATACTGTCGAGTTTTTTATTTGGCAAACCATGCCAACACCATAATTAAAAATGGCTAACATTAAAGTGAATATTATTTATGACAATCTTTATCATCAAATAGGTTACTTAAGCGCACTTATCATTGTAAAAAAAGAATAGGTAACGGACATCAATAAAAACTAGCTAGTAATTTAAATAACAATAGTTTTATATAATTCGCTGTTATCTTTTCATAATCTAAAAAAATAATTCTTATCTTACTTTGATTTATGATGATATTTTGCTTTAATAGTAAAAGTGACTATTTATATAACATCTACTTTTTGGAAATAAATTATGAAAAATGTTGGTTTTGTCGGATGGCGTGGAATGGTGGGTTCTGTTCTGATGCAACGTATGGTTGAAGAACACGATTTTGATTATATTAACCCTGTTTTTTTCTCAACTTCTCAAGCAGGTGCTGCTGCGCCAACTTTTGGTGGAAAAACAGGCACGTTACAACGTGCAGATAATATTGATGCACTAAAAGCATTAGACATTATTGTCACCTGCCAAGGGGGTGATTACACTTCCCAAATCTATTCAAAACTACGCGCGACAGGCTGGCAAGGCTACTGGATTGATGCTGCATCAACTTTACGTATGGAAGATGATGCTGTTATTGTGCTTGATCCCGTTAACAAAGCGAATATCCACGCAGCTCTAGATAAAGGCATTAAAACCTTTGTTGGTGGTAACTGTACCGTCAGTTTAATGCTAATGTCTTTAGGTGGTTTATTTGCTGAAAACTTGATAGATTGGGTATCAGTCTCAACTTATCAAGCAGCATCTGGCGGTGGTGCACGTCATATGCGTGAACTGTTAACCCAAATGGGAATGCTAAATGCCGAAGTTGCTAAAGAATTGCAAGATCCGCATTCTTCAATTTTAGATATCGAACGTAAAGTCACACAAAAAATGCGCGATGGAAGCTTACCTACCGATAATTTTGGTGTGCCTTTAGCCGGTAGCTTGATTCCTTGGATCGATAAAGCACTGGATAATGGCCAAAGTAAAGAAGAGTGGAAAGGCCAAGCTGAAACCAATAAGATTTTAGGAACCAGCCAAATTATCCCTGTTGATGGACTTTGTGTTCGAATTGGCGCTCTACGTTGCCACAGTCAATCATTCACGATTAAATTAAACAAAGATATCAGCGTGCCAGAAGTTGAAAAATTATTAGCTGCACATAATGATTGGGTAAAAGTGGTACCTAATGATCGTGAAATTTCAATGCGAGAATTAACACCAGCTGCCGTTACTGGTACGTTAACAACACCAGTTGGACGTTTACGTAAACTTAATATGGGTAAAGACTATTTATCAGCATTTACCGTTGGCGACCAACTATTATGGGGCGCGGCAGAACCATTAAGAAGAATGTTACGGATTTTAGCCTAATAAAAAAGCCCGAACCCTCGGGCTTTTTTTATCATCAAAAAACTATTGTTCACTATCTTCAACTAATGTCATTAACAACGAACCATTAAATAATGCTTGTTGAATAAGAGCAAAAGCGCCTATAGCTGAACAATCATTTAACACTGAACAATTAATGGTGAGGTTTTTTCTTAATCCCTCTAAACTTTGAGCATTCAATGCACTATTTACAGCATGTAACAATATTTCGGATGATTTAATTAATTCCCCTGCGAGTACAATACGTTGTGGGTTAAATATATTTACCATAATTGCGACAGCTCGCCCCAAATTTTCACCCGCGTCTTTAACTAATTTAATAGCTAGCTCATCGCCTTGATTGGCACAACTGCAAATATTTGCAATATTACACTCAGTAAGCGTTAATTTAGTCGGATAACCTTGTTCGATCATCTGTTTAGCTCGGCGCTCTATAGCGTTATTTACGACGCGATTTTCTAAACAACCAAAATTACCACAATGACAACGTTCCCCTAGTGTATCGACCTGAATATGACCCACTTCACAAGCACTTTGGTTATGATTGGTTAATAATTGTTGATTAACAATTACGCCTGATCCTACTCCTCGATGAACCCGTATCAATATTGAATCATCGACATCTTGTGTGGTGCCAAAGTAACTTTCAGCAAGCGCTAAACTTTGAATATCATTGCCTAAAAAGATAGTGACATTAAACTCACGATGTAATACATCACCCAAATGCCACTCTTTAACTTGAATATGCGGAGCGTATCGAACAATACCGCGTACAGAGTCGATCAAACCAGGAAGTACGACCGCTATGGCTATCAGGCGTTTCACTTTTTTACTATTTTTATGAATAAATTCTTTGAGTAAAGCAACAAGATAGTCTTGCACTTCTTGCTCAGTAAAATCGGTTAACGGATAAACCTCTAACGCTATACTATGCGCACCTAAATCATAAAGTTCAATGGTAACATGTGAACGACTTAATTGTACGCCAATAGTTTGATAATAACTAAACTTAGCTTGTATAGAAACAGCTGGACGCCCACCTGTTGATTGTTGTGCATCAACTTCTTTAATCAATTTATTTTTAAGTAGTTGGCGGGTAATTTTTGTGATACTTGCTGGAGCTAAGTGGCTAATTTCAGCAAGTTGTATTCGAGAAATTGGCGCTTGCTGAACAATCAAACGATAAATCATTGCATAATTAAGTTGCTTGATTAGCTCAGCATTGCCAACTAAGTTCAGATAATTAAATGTCATAAATTAACTCAGATAATTTCATTCGTTATCTGACATTCTAGCGGGTCATCACCCCATTAACAACCGTTTTAATTATTCTAAAGTCACGATTAAAAACAACAAGATTGGCTATTTTACCTGCATTAATTGTACCCAGTTGTTTATCGACACCTATGGCTTTTGCGGGATAAAGCGTTGCCATTCTTAATGCCTCATCCAATGCAATGCCTACATATTCAACTGCGTTTTTTACCGCCTCAATCATGGTTAGGGCTGATCCACCTAATGTGCCATTTTCATCAACGCAACGCCCATCTTTATAATAGATAGTTTTTCCAGCAAACACGCCCGAAGTTAAATTTGAACCAGCAAGTAACATCGCATCAGTTATTAAAATTAAATGATCTTGCTTTATTTTATGGCTATTACGAATATTAGCCCAGCTCACATGATGACCATCAGCAATAATGCCGACGTAAACCTCTGGTTCATCATAAATCGCACCAACTACACCCGGTTCTCGCCCAGAAATATAAGGCATAGCATTAAATAGATGCGTGCCTAAACGAATACCGTCATTAAATCCTCGACGACAATCATCATAATGCGCATTAGAATGACCCACTGATACATGAATACCTGCATTAACCAACTGTTGAATAAAATGACTTTCAACTTTTTCTGGTGCCAGGGTAATAATTTTAATCACATCAGCATTTTCACAAAGAAAATCAATCATTTTTTGCGACGGTTGACGAATAATATTAGGATCATGAATACCTTTCTTTTCTGGATTGATATAAGGTCCTTCAAGATGTAATCCCAAAGCTTGGTTAGGATGCGTGGCTAAATATTCACGCATAACATTCACCGCTTTTATCATAAATTCATCTGTTGAAGTAATCAAAGTCGGTAAATAACTGGTACAACCATGAACAAGGTTTGTTGCTTGCATTGCTTCTAGTGTTTTAACACTCAAAGCATCAAGTGTTTCATTAAACTGTACCCCGCCACAGCCATTGACTTGAATATCAATAAGACCCGGTGCAACAATAGCACCTTGTAAATCGTCAATAGTGATGCCAGCTGGCAATTGTTCTTGTTTACAAACTTTGCTAATCTTATCGCCGTCAATAATAACGGCGTGATTTTCAAGAATTTCATAACCAGTATAAATACGACAATTTGTTAATGCGTACATTGAGTTATCCTTTATAAAACAGTTATTTTAAGATTATCTGCTTCCATCTGTTTAAAATATTTTAAGGTTTTGACTTTAAGATCATCAGTACTTGGCTCATCACAAACAATAATTGATGCTGGGTGCATTTGTAATGCAGTCACAGTCCATAAATGATTAATTGAACCTTCAACACCGGCTTGTAGTGCTAAACTCTTATTATGACCACAAACAAGTAAAATTACCTCTTGTGCATCCATTAATGTTGCAACACCAATAGTCAGTGCGTGTTTTGGTACTTGATTTTTATCATTATTAAAAAAGCGAGAATTAGCAATAATGGTATCTTCAGTTAAAGTTTTAATCCGTGTTCTTGAACAAAGTGAAGAGCCTGGTTCGTTAAATGCAATATGTCCATCTTGACCCACCCCACCAACAAAGATATTAATTTTACCATAAGCTTTAATTTTTTCTTCATATTGACGACATTCTGCATCGATATCAGGAGCATTACCATTTAAAATATTGATATTATTTTTATCGATATCAATATGATCAAAAAAGTTTTCATGCATAAAAGTATGGTAACTTTGAGGGTGATCTTCCGGTAACCCAACATATTCATCCATATTAAAGGTCACAACGTGTTTAAAACTGACATGACCTGCTTGATAATGTTTGATTAATTGTTGATACATAACTAAAGGTGAACTTCCCGTTGGTAAACCTAATAAAAACGGACGATCCGCTGTCGGTTTAAATTGATTAATTTTATTAACAATACGCTGTGCCACCCAAGCGCCAACTTGTTGCGCATTTTCTAAAGGAATAAGTCTCATGTGCTACTACCTCTTCTGATATAATAAAATAACTTCTTTTTTTTTAAAGTAAAATATGTTGACTATATTTTACTATATTAAAGTATTTAATCAAAAAAATTAGTGACAAAAATCACAAAAAGCAAATAATTAATTTGCGAAGTAAAATAATATAATATCAAATATAAAAAAATAACAACTAATATCTAACAACTGTTTTTAACTTAACTTTTTTAGATATTGTTTAACAATATATGAGGTTAACTTATGGGAATTTTAGCGTATTTACAACGCATTGGGCGTTCATTAATGGTGCCGGTGGCAGTATTACCTGCGGCGGCAATACTGCTTGGTATAGGCTACTGGATTGATCCAAATGGTTGGGGACAAAATAGCATTATTGCTGCCTTTTTAATAAAATCTGGTGGTGCAATTATTGAAAACATGCCAATCCTCTTTGCTATAGGTGTTGCTTATGGTATGTCTAAAGATAAAGATGGTGCAGCTGCATTATCTGGATTAGTCGGTTTTTTAGTTGTCACAACATTACTTTCACCAAGTTCTATTGCATTATTTAATGGTATTGATACCAGTGTTGATGGTTGGCAATCACAAATTTCCCCTGCGTTTAAAAAAATTAATAATCAGTTTGTTGGTATTTTAGTTGGCATTATTGCAGCTGAATTATATAACCGATTCAGTTCTGTTGAATTACATAAAGCGTTAGCTTTTTTTAGTGGTAAACGATTAGTTCCTATTATTGTTTCTATCGTGATGCTATTAGTTTCTGCTGTTTTATATTTTATATGGCCATCTATTTATGATGCATTAGTTGCTTTTGGTAAATACATTAAAGATTTAGGCTCTATTGGGGCGGGTATTTATGGCTTCTTTAACCGTTTGTTAATTCCGGTCGGCTTACACCACGCACTTAACTCGGTATTTTGGTTTGATGTGGCTGGCATCAATGATATACCAACCTTCCTTGGTGGCCAAAAATCAATTGATGATGGATTAGCAACCATTGGTATTACCGGTCGCTATCAAGCAGGATTTTTCCCAATTATGATGTTTGGTTTACCGGGCGCAGCATTAGCCATGTATCATACAGCTAAGAAAGGCAATAAAGATAAAACCGCATCGATCATGTTAGCCGCTTCATTTGCCGCATTTTTCACTGGGGTTACTGAACCTTTAGAATTTGCTTTTATGTTTGTAGCACCTTTACTTTATGTGATCCATGCTATTTTAACTGGAATTTCACTATTTATCGCTGCAACCATGCAATGGATAGCTGGCTTTGGCTTTAGTGCAGGTTTAATCGATATGCTGTTATCCAGCCGCAATCCTTTAGCTGTACATTGGTATATGTTGATATTACAAGGTTTAGTGTTCTTTGTTGTCTACTATGTTGTATTCCGTTTTGTGATTGTTAAATTCAATCTTAAAACACCGGGTCGTGAAGATGATGAAACAGTAACAACAAATAGCCAAAATTCACAATCAGGACTTGCTATTAGCGATGCATCTCAACTTGCACAGCAATATTTACTTGTTGTTGGTGGTAAAGAGAACTTAACCAATATCGACTCATGTATTACTCGTTTACGCCTAAGTGTTAATGATTCTGACTTAATTGATGAACAAGCAGCAAAAGCACTTGGTGCAATGGCAGTAATCAAATTAGGTAAAACAGGTGTGCAAATTGTGGTTGGACAGCAAGCTGAAAAAATTGCCGACCAAATGAAAAAACTGGTTTAATCGAGTTATGACTCAATTTCTATAAGTTATTTTAATAACAATAATCCAACCTATGACTGAGGGTAGCAAAGTAATAGGTTGGATTAATAACTTATATCATTAGTATTTTGTTATATAAACATTCCTACACATTCAATATATCAAATAGAAGTAAAAAAGATCTAAACAGTGGGTAGAGTTAAAACTGATTTGTGTTTTTAGTTTTAATAATTAAAACCGTAAAACCACATCTTGACTAGCTAATAATTGTTTTAAAGATGGTGCATCAAGCACCTTATGTGGAATATTTAAGTTGATATTAGTCAGATTTCGTGAGTTTAACGCAGACTGACAAACATAAACATCATCAATATCATAAAGTTCTAACAGGTTAAAAGTAGCAATATAATCGCGCATTAAAATTTTATCAGGATACTGATTTGGCAATAGATGAAATACCCCATCATCAATAAATAGTACCGAAATAGCATTTATAGCCGATGCAGCAAGTGCAATATCAAGTGCTTCCCGACCTTTAGCATCACCATGAGGTAAAGCGCTAATAATAATGGCAATTTTCTTCATTGTAATAACCTTAAGTTAAAATTGAATAGTCCGATCTGAAGTCGCCATGGATTCACTTAACTCTCCAAGCCCAGTTAATTCAAAATATTGTGCAAGATTATTTTTAGTCACACCTCGCCTTTGTGCAGCAGCGACACAAACACCTAACTTTAAGGCATATTTTTCTGCTAATTGTTGCCAAGCTGAAATTAAATTAAATTCATCATTTGCCGGATCGGTATAATCGTTAGCATTATACACGCCATCGCCATAGAAAAAGATATTTTCAATACGATAAGAAGTTTGACTTAACAGTGATTGAGCAAATTGATAGGCACAATAAGCAGATTGGGTCCCATAAGCAGGACCCAAAACAACAAGAGTGTAACTTAATGAATTACTCAATTAGTTTGTTGCCTTTGGTTGGGCTGATTGAGTATTTTGGTTTTCGCTATTAGCATCACCATTATCGATACCAAGTAATTCAACTTCAAAAATTAATGTTGAACCAGGTTGAATTGAAGCTTTATCACCTTGTCCAGGGAAGCTTTGATCACCATAAGCTAAATCAGGCGGCACAACCAACTTAATTTTACCACCAACACCAATTAATTGAATTCCTTCTGTCCAACCTTTAATAACACCGCTTAATGGGAATGTTGCTGTTTCGCCACGGTCATAAGAACTATCGAATTTACGTCCATCGGTTAATGTTCCAGTATAGTGAACAATAACGGTGTCATCGGCAGTTGGATGACGATCTGAACCTTCTTTAAGAATTTGATAAAGTAATCCAGACTTAGTTTGTTTAACGCCATCTTGTTTAGCAAAATCTGCACGGAATTTATCACCAGCGGCAGTATTATCGGCTTTTTCTTTTTCAAAACGCGCTTTACTTTCTTCTTGAATACGTTTACCGAATGCTTCTAAAACATTTTTTACTTCATCTTTTGAAAGTTGAGATGCATCACGGAAAGTTTCATTAAAGCCACTAATGATATAATCTTGGTCGGCTTTAATTTGATTTTGTTCTAAATTTGCTTTCATGTAAGTTGCAAATGATGAACCCAAAGCATAAGCTTCTTTTTGTGCATCATTTGAAATGGTAATTTTATCTGTTCCTGACTGTGTTTTTTCTTGAGATGTTTTTTTATCATCACAGCCAACCAAAGCCAATACAATTGCACTACTTACTAACGTCATTTTAATCAATGATTTCATACTACTCTCCAAGTTAGGAACTTTTTAGCTAAATTTCAGATTATTATATATGATTTGATATAGGATAATATAGTATTTACAGATCATTTATTTAATAAAACTATTATTAATATAGCAATAATAGCTATAGTTAAACAAAACGGGGGATTTAAATCATCCTTGAGTGATAGTGGCATCCTCAGTTATAATATACAAAATTTATAGAAAATAATGTAAAAGGATAGCTATTTTGACTACCGAACTTAATACCCTTGATATTGAAGAAATCATCAGTTTATTACCTCATCGTTATCCATTTTTAATGGTTGATCGGGTAATTAGTTATGAAAAAGGTAAAACATTAAAAGCGATTAAAAATGTCACAGTTAATGAACCTTTCTTCCAAGGTCACTTTCCAAATAAACCGATTTTTCCTGGCGTATTAATTTTAGAAGCTATGGCGCAAGCTACGGGAATTTTAGCGTTTAAAAGTATTGAAGAGTTATCACCAGGACAACTTTATTATTTTGCATCAATTGATAAAGCGCGCTTTAAAAGACCGGTTGTACCAGGCGATCAAATCGTGCTTGATGTTGAATATATTAAAGAACGTCGTGGTATTGCACTATTCCATGGAGTTGCAACTGTTGATGGCAAGTTGGTTTGCGAAGCAGAAATGATGTGTGCTCGTAAATAACTTGGTTTTTAAAATATCCCTAAAACAGTATTAAGGAACTGCTATGGCAACGGAAATACACCCAAGTTCAGTAATTGAAAAAGGCGCAAAAATTGGCGATAACGTCAAAATTGGACCTTTTTGCTTTATTGGTGAAAATGTTGAAATTGGCAATGGGACTTTTTTAAAATCACATGTTGTCATCAATGGTCATACTAAAATTGGTAACGATAACCAAATTTATCAATTTGCTTCAATCGGTGAAGTTAATCAAGATTTAAAATATCGAGGTGAGCCAACTCGCACCGAAATTGGCGATCGTAATATGATTCGTGAAAGTGTGACTATCCATCGAGGAACGGTTCAAGGTGGTGAGTTAACGCGTATTGGCAGTGATAATTTATTTATGATAAATGCCCATATTGCACACGATTGCCATATTGGAAATCATTGCATTTTAGCCAACAATGCAACACTTGGTGGGCATGTTCAATTAGACGATTATGTCATTATTGGTGGTATGACAGCTGTACACCAATTTTGTGTAATAGGATCACACGTAATGGTAGGTGGCTGTTCAGGTGTTGCGCAAGATGTCCCCCCTTATGTGATTGCCCAAGGTAATCATGCCACTCCGCATGGTGTTAATTATGAAGGTTTAAAACGCCGTGGATTTAGTAAAGAAGCGCTACAAGCCATTCGTAATAGCTACAAAATTCTTTATCGAAACGGATTAAGTTTAGATGAAGCTAAAATAGAAATTGAAACACTCGCAAAACAGCATCCAGAAGTACAATTATTTGTCGACTTTTTTGCGCGCTCAACACGTGGCATGATTCGTTAATGGCAGATAAGCCCTTTACTGTCGCTTTAGTTGCCGGCGAAACTTCTGGCGATATTCTTGGCGCAGGTCTAATCTGCGCTTTAAGAAAACTTCATCCCAATATTCAATTTATCGGTATCGCTGGCCCCAAAATGCAAGCCGAAGGCTGTCAAGCTTGGTATGAAATGGATGAGTTATCGGTAATGGGAATAGTCGAAGTATTAGGAAGATTGCGCCGCATTTTATCCATCCGCCAAGATATCACTAAACGCTTAATCGCCCTTAAACCAGATGTTTTTATTGGTATTGATGCCCCTGACTTTAATCTCTCTTTAGAAGGTAGGCTAAAACAAGCCGGTATTAAAACCATACATTATGTGAGCCCATCAGTTTGGGCATGGAAGCAAAAACGCGTGTTTAAGATTAAACGTAATACAAATCTGATTTTGGTCTTTTTACCGTTCGAAAAAGCGTTTTATGATAAGTTTGATGTGCCGTGTCGTTTTATTGGTCATAAAATGGCGGATGACATCCCTTTAATACCCGATCAATTCGCAATGCGCCAACAATTAGGTATCCCACTTAATAGTCGTTGTTTAGCGCTATTGCCGGGAAGCCGCCATGCTGAAGTCACGCTATTATCGGCGCCTTTTTTACAAGCAGCTCAGTTGCTAGAGCAACGTTTTCCAGATTTACATATTGTTGTACCTTTAGCAAATGCAAAAAGGCGACAAGAGTTTGAACAAATTAAAGCACAAATCGCCCCTAATCTTAAGGTTCAATTATTCGATGGTCAGGCGCGTGAAGCAATGATTGCAAGTAATGCAGCTATTTTGGCATCAGGAACGGTTGCTTTAGAATGTATGTTGGCTAAATGCCCAATGGTGGTTGGGTATAAAATGAAAGCCTTTACGTTTTGGCTAGCTAAAAAATTAATCAAAACTCCTTATGTTTCATTACCTAACATTTTAGCCGGTAAAGCGATTGTACCTGAATTACTTCAGCATGACTGTACACCCGAAAATATCGCTAATCACGTTATTCCTCTCTTAGAGAGTGATAATACAGAATTGAAAGCAACCTTTTTATCATTACATAAGCAAATTCGTTGTAATGCCGATGAACAAGCCGCTCAAGCAGTACTTGATGTTTTAGAGGACTCACCTTGTTGTTAGAATTTACCTACCCTGATGCCACATTAATTGCCGGTGTTGATGAAGTTGGACGAGGACCATTATGCGGGGATGTCGTTACCGCGGCGGTTATTTTAGATCCCAATAAACCGATTAAGGGATTAACAGACTCCAAAAAACTGTCAGAAAAAAAACGCGAACAACTATTTGACATTATTAAAGAAAATGCATTAGCTTGGTGTGTTGCAAGGGCATCTGTTGAAGAAATAGACAAGTTAAACATTTTACACGCTACCATGTTAGCTATGCAACGAGCTGTAGATGGATTATCGATTAAACCCAATTTTGTTTTGGTAGATGGTAACCGTTGTCCTAAATTCGGCATTCAAACACAAGCCGTGGTTAAAGGTGATTTACTTGTTGCTGAAATTAGTGCTGCGTCAATTCTTGCAAAAGTGACGCGTGATCGTGAAATGGTTGAATTAGACAAATTGTATCCACAATATGGACTGGCTCAGCATAAAGGTTATCCAACTAAAGCCCATTTAATTGCCATTGAAGCGCACGGTATTAATCACTTATACCGAAAAAGCTTTGCTCCGATAAAAAAATTACTGTTAGTTTAACACTACCAATGCTTATCAACAGTAATCAATAATGGCGAGTTAAACATAGCGACAGGCGAAATAACTCTTTCTTGATAAGGAATATTATTCCCATAGCGCTCTTTCAATTTTTGTTTAACTGCTGGTGCTGACAGATTAAAATCTTTAATTCTTTGTAATTGTCCAATTTTCAACGCTAATGCTCGGTCATAAATTTTCCAAACTAATTCTGAGCAATAAATATATGTATCATCCCAACCAAACCAAATATCGTAAGGCTTATTTTCAAATGAATGAGCAACTTGTTTTAAATGAGAAATTTCTTGCTGTGATAAAGGGTGATCTTTTAGACGTTTAATTATATATTTTCTGTTTTTTCCTCGATTTATCCATTTCTCAAACGGTGTATAGACCACTTTATTTGCCGCTTCAAAGACATAAGGTTTTCCATTTTTAATAAAAATTATTCCCATATGACTATAAGGTGAGTTAGTAGCTTGTTGAACAGCAAGACTTTGACGGGATTGAGAGGATTGAAAGATAATATCCCCATCTTGAGGTTTGTAGTCAGCAACACAAATAAAACTGGTTAATAATAACACCAGTACAGAAACAAAACGCATCAATAAAAACCCAAACAGCTAAACTCATTAGCTGAAATTATATAAAAAATAGCTACTTATAATTTTTATTCTTATAAGTAGCTATATGTTTTTATGTAAAAACTAATCTCTGTTAGTAAAAATCGACGATGCTTTAGCTTTATACATCACTTTACTTGCGCTAGCAAACCGAATGGTTTTAAATACGCCAAGTAAACTCGCCTGATGTGTACGATAAAGTAACCGATGAATCATTAACGCTAAAAAGCCTTTAACACTCATTTCACTTTTACTGCCTAATTTAACCACTCCTTGTGCAGTATCGTGCAACGAAATTATGGTACCTTTGTCAGAATATTTAAATGACTTCATTGGTTGATTATTAAACAAGTTAACAATGTTTTCATAACATATTTTTGCCATTTGATGTGCGGCTTGCGCGGTAGGAGGAGATGCATGACCGTTATCTTGCATAGCATAGGCACAATCACCAATAACAAAAATACTATCATCTCGCGTAGTTTGTAATGTCGGTTTGACGACCAATTGATTAGAGCGGCTCGATTCTAAACCGGCAATCTCTTTTAAAAAGTCAGGGGCTTTAACACCAGCAGTCCAGATCATAATATCGGCTTTAATCTCGTCCCCTTCTTTAGGGTAAAAACCGTCACTTTCAGCTTTGGTAATCATGGTTTTAGTCAACACATGTATACCACGTTTTTGTAAAGTTTGAGTAATACTTTTCGCTGTTTTTTCTGGTAAGGCTGGTAGAATTCGATCTGTTGCTTCAATTACCGAAACATCTAACAAATCAGAACACATTTTATTGCGCCCACAAGCACCGAAGGTTTCAACCATATGAGGTAGCTCCGAGGCTAATTCAACACCTGTTGCGCCACCACCTACAATAGCAATACGGATTTTATCTTCATCTTTTGTTTCGCTCTCATCAATAATAGAGCAAAAACTGGTAAATTTAGAAATTAAGGTTTCACGTAACTTAATTGCCGCATTTTGATCATCTAAAAAGATACAGTGCTCTTTCACACCTGGCGTACCAAAATCATTAGAAGTGCTACCAATTGCTATCACTAAAAAATCATACGCAAGGGACGTTGTTTCATTATTATTGTCGATAATTTTAACTAATTTGTTATCTCGATCTATATCGGTAAACGTACCTTGAGTAAATCCAAAACCATGATCTTGCCCTTGAGAAGAGTAATAAATATTATCAACTTGTTCATCAAGAACACCAGTTGCAACTTCATGTAATAGTGGTTTCCAAAGATGATAACTATTTTTATCGATCAACGTTATCTGTGCTTTATTACTTTTTCCCAGCTTATCGCCTAGGTCTGTCGCTAGCTCTAAACCACCAGCGCCACCACCAATAATAATTATTTTTTTCATAAATTTTAGGCCTTAGTATTTCAATTTTAAATATCATACTAAATAAGTCGGTTTTTATCTATTTCTTTTAACTAATCTCATTCATAAATAAAATCTATTAAAATAGTAGTTTAGAATGATTGAAATTTATATATCGTCCAAATAAAATAATAGTAAAATCAATAAAAGTGCCAATATTTACGTATTCTTTAAACAAAGAACGTGCTTTCGTTGTTTAAATAAAACACATTTCGTATAATATAAAGAAAAGTTACAATTTACGTATGTAAAATCCATATTGCATACAATTATCCTAACTCTTTAGGCCTTATCTAATTACTGTCACTCTTAAAAAATTTATGAATAAAAGAACTTTTATTATTATTGCATTAATTGTTATTTTAATTTCAATGACAATTTTAATTCGATCACACAATAATCAACTCATATTACAAGGTGAAGTTGATGCGCCTAATGTCAGTATCTCGTCAAAAGCGAAAGGTCGGGTACAAGTCATCAATGTCAATCGAGGCGATGATGTTAAGCCAAATCAGATTGTTATTACCCTTGATAGTCCTGAGCTTTTAGCGCAAGTCAAAGCGGCCGAAGCGGCTCGCGATCAAGCTCAGGCGCAAGTCGAACTTTCAGAACATGGCACACGGGAAGAAAGTATTCGTTACTACGAAGCACTACTTAAACAAGCCACAGTAGATTACAACAATGCATCAAAAGAGTATGAACGTAATAAAGCCATTTCAAGCAAAGGATTTGTCTCTCAATCAATATTAGATAATGCTTTAAAAACTCGCGACGCTGCTTTTCAACAAGTTCAATCTGCGCAAGCTAATTTAGATCAAGCCAAAAATGGTGACCGAGTTGAACAACGTCAAATTTATGATGCGCAATTAAAGCAAGCAGAAGAACAACTTAAACAGTTACAAATCCAATACGATGACTTGAAAGTTAAAGCCCCAGTTGAAGGTGAAATTGGCTCTATCCCGGCTGAAGTTGGTGAGTTATTTAATGCAAATAGTCCATTATTAACCATAATTCGATTACCCGAAGCCTATTTTGTATTTAATCTTCGTGAAAATATTATGCCTAATATCCACAAAGGTGATCACGTTAAATTAGAAGTACCTGCACTTGGCAATAAAGAGGTTGAAGCGGAAATTCGTTATATCGCGCCTATGGGTGATTACGCAACTAAGCGCGCAACTCGTGCCACCGGCGACTTTGACTTAAAAACATTTGAAGTTAGACTTTATCCAACTACACCTATTGCAGGTTTACGCGCTGGCATGAGCACCTTATGGAAATTAGACAACTAATTTTAGACTTTTGGCAGCGTTTTAAACAAGCATTTAACGCTGAAATACCAGTCATATTTAGACGGTTTACCTTCCACTGGTTAATGTGGATTTTACCGCTGATTATTTTCATATTAATCAGTAGTATCTTCCATCGTGGGGTATTATTTGATTTGCCAGTTGGCTATATTGATAATGACAAAAGTAGTTTATCACGTGAAATAGTGCGCGATCTCAATGCTGGCGCACATGCTAATCTTATCAATTATGATAGCCAACTTTCTATTGCTGAACGTGATTTACAAAAAGCTAAAATTTATGCCATTTTGTATATTCCACCCAATTTTGAAGCGGACGTATTAGCCGGTCGTCAACCTACGCCTATGCTTTATTATAATGCGTTGTATTATAGTGCAGGGCTGTATTCAATTATGGATTATTCAGGTTTGATTGCCACATTAAATACTCAATATCGAACCACAATGGCAACCAGTGTTGGCTTACCTGTTCCAACGTTGGCAAAAGTTAACTTCAATTATGATGGGCTATTTAATGCGAGCGGTAACTCGATGTACTTCCAACAGTTCTCTGCTGTCGTGCATTTGTTACAACTATTTGTAGTCACAACCACAATTCATATTTTAGCGCAGCTACCTAAACGTACTCGCCCAAATTATCCGTTTGTGCTCGGTAAGTTAGCACCTTATACCATTTGGTATACCATGTTACTCATTTTCGAAATCGCCATGTTGGTGCTATTTTCGCATGCTCGCGTATCAGGTTCACCCTTTGCTATGATTGTGGTGGTGTTCTTTTATGTTATTGCTGCACAAAGTATTGGTATTTTGCTTTACACATTTACCAAAACCTCTTTAGATGCCTACACCTATATTGGTGTCTTGGTTGGTTTGGCACTCACTTATTCTGGTGTAGTTGTACCCGAATTATCGATGCCTTGGATTGCAAGATTTATCTCATCTCTTGAGCCGTTAACCTATGCTCTAAATAAATTGTTTGATCTATTTTTGCGGCATTCTAGTTATCTTTCAGTACTAAAAACCTGTAGTATTTTAATGATTTACCCAATAATTATTACAGTGTTAGTTCGAAAACGCTTAGTTAGACGGCTACATTCACAGTAAGAGGAAACATTTGGTGGTTAAAATATTTTGGTCTTCATTTGCAAAAATATTTTTATTTATGCTAGTACGCCCGATGTGGTTGTTGCTCTTAGTATCTGTCTCGTTGATGAGCTTAGTGTATAGTAATGGTACGATTACAAGTTTACCTGTAGCAATTGTTGATCAAGATCATACCGCAACCAGCCGTAGCCTTATTCGTTCTTTAAATACCAGTTCCAAGATTGAAACAATTATATACGAAGGTTCATTAGAAGCTTATGACGATATCAATAATCGTAAACTGTTTGCTGTTTTCACCATTCCCCGAGATTTTGAAAAACGGATCTTAAGTGGTCAAGAAGTGACAATCCCAGCTTATGGTGATGCTTCAAGCCGTTTAGCTAATGGCTTAATACAGGTGGACATAAAGGGCATTTATCAGCAAATATTAACGGAATTTAACAGCCGAATTATGCGAAATAATGGTTTTTCAGACAAACAAATCAATGTCATTCTTTCACCAATAAATGGTCAAACTGAGCCTCTTTATAATGCTGGAATTAGCTTTGCTGCAATAACGTTCCCGGGTTTATTAGTGATGTTATTACAACACTCATTTTTGATTGCTTCAACGCGCACGAATATAACTTTAAACTCACTGCCTCAAGGAAAACCACCCAAAATCGCGGTAATAGGTAGTTTATGCGGTTTAATTCCAATTTGGTTATTCTTATCAATTGTGCTATTTGGTTTATGGCCTTGGGTTTTAGGATACAGGCAATTGGCAAACATACCAGAAATTTTAATTATGACATTTCCATTATTGCTTGCAGTTTTAGGTCTCAGCAAATTACTGACCGAGTGTTTACGTAGAGCAGAAATGATCTATTTAACACTGGCATTTTTAACAACGCCTGTATTTTACTTATCCGGTACAATTTGGCCGCTCGATGCCATGCCTCTTTGGGTGCAAACAGTTTCAAGAATGTTACCCTCAACTTGGGCAACCAATATGATCGCCGGCGTTAACCAAATGGGTTTAGGCCTAACAGATAATTGGTTTAATGTATTTATGATTTTAATGCTTGGCGTGATGTACGGCTCGCTTGGTTTTTTTATTGCCGCATTAAGACAAGGGCAAGTAAGACGATTCTTTAAAAAAATGAAAAGAACTTATATTGCTAAAATTAGATAAATAAAATTCACTTAGTTCATCATTAGCAGTTAATATCAATTACTGTTATGATGACTACAAATTTTTTAAATTTAAATAACATGTTAAATGTCAATGAAATGTTATCCGTGGATGATTAGTTTACGTCCAAAAACATTAGTACTTTCGCTTTCTGCAATTCTTATGGGTAATGCGCTAGCTTATTGGCAGCACGCATTCAATCTATTTATTATGCTGTTTTCAATCACCACAGCCGCTCTATTACAGATATTATCTAATTTAACCAATGACTATGGTGATGCCATTAAAGGGAGTGATAAGCAAAATCTCAGCGCACATGCTCGAGGCATTCAATTAGGTTTAATTACCTTAAAGCAATTAAAGATAGCATTATGGATTAACATTTTGTTATGTATCTTATCGGGATTAATTTTAATTATTGTTGCCTGTAATAGTGTTTATCAATTATTAAGCTTTATCCTGTTAGGACTTTTGGCGATTATCGCAGCCATCACTTACACTATTGGCAAAAAACCTTACGGTTATATTGCACTAGGTGATTTATCCGTATTGCTCTTTTTTGGCTTAGTTGGGGTAATGGGCAGTTATTATTTACAAACTAAATTATTATCTGTATCGATTATCTTACCATCTATTGGAAGCGGCTTATTGGCCGTAGCGGTTCTTAATATTAATAACTTACGCGATATTGACAGTGATCGGCTCAATCATAAAACAACGCTTGTAGTTTTGATGGGAAACACGCTTGGACGATACTACCATATATTGTTATTGCTCTGTTCTCTAAGCTTTTTTAGCTTGTTTGCTTATTATCAACTACACACTATTTACAGTGGATTATTCTTAATAATCTTACCACTATATGGCAAACATATTTATGCGGTTTTACAATATCGCAATTCAAATCAAGCATTACCTTTGTTAATACAGATGGTCAAACTTGCTTTATTAACTAATTTACTTTATTGTTTGGGTATTATTTTGAGCTAGCTCACGTTTATTTAAATTTTATGTCGTGTTAATCAATGCTAGCGTTATACTAAACACAATTTAAAATGCAAAAGGAGACTCGATGATGGAGTTTGATACTTCAATTCTTTGCGATTATTACCCAGAAGATGTTAACGTCGTTGAACCAATTTTCAGCAATTTTGGTGGTGTATCGTCATTTTCAGGTCAAGCTGTAACAGTAAAATGTTTTGAAGATAACGGCTTATTATACGAAGTCTTACAATCTAATGGTACTGGCAAAATATTGGTGAT
The DNA here is from genome assembly GCF_026536195.1 of Gilliamella sp. B2969. Taxonomy (NCBI): domain Bacteria; kingdom Pseudomonadati; phylum Pseudomonadota; class Gammaproteobacteria; order Orbales; family Orbaceae; genus Gilliamella; species Gilliamella sp. B2969. Next base: position 64,514 of record NZ_JAFNOP010000007.1, on the reverse strand, counting down.
TGATGGTGGAGGATCGGTTCGACGAGCACTGATTGATGCAGAATTAATTGATATTGCTATTCAAAATCAATGGGAAGGCATAATTGTTTATGGTGCGGTTCGTCAAGTTGATTACCTTGCTGATGCTGAAATCGGTATTCAAGCTCTTGCATCAATTCCTGTCGGCTCAGAAGATCAAGGTGTGGGTGAAGTCGATATCCGCGTTAACTTTGGCGGTGTAACTTTCTTTTCAGGTGATTTTGTCTATGCCGATAACACCGGTATTATCCTATCTGAAATTGCATTAGAAATTGAAGAAAAATAAAAAGTATATTCCCCCACCGATTCATATCGGTGGCAGTTATTCTTAGCCTATAATCCAGCTAAATATTTACGACAATATAAAATGTATTAGCAAGTTCTTGTACGAATAAAACCGCCAGTTACTGTCATAATTAATCCAGCAATTTCCATCTCTAATAGTTTACTGGTTAGTTCTGGAATCGGTAAATCAACTAATGAGGCTATCACATCAACAGCTATAGGTTGGTGATGGATCACAGCAAAAATTTCGGGATACAAAATATTATTGTTAGTGTCATCATGTTGTTTTTTTACTTGCCGATCCATTGTTGATAAATAACCACTATAGTGTTCTAAAATATCGATAGGTTGAGTCACTAAATAGGCACCTTGTTTAATTAAATAATGGGTTCCACTACAGTTTTGATTATCAATATCCCCAGGTAAAGCAAACACATCACGATTTTGTTCAATAGCATAACGCGCAGTAATTAACGATCCACTTTTTTCAGAGGCTTCAACCACAAACGTACCTAAACTTAATCCACTAATAATTCGATTGCGTCTTGGAAAGTACTCAGATCTCGCGTTTTCAAAGGGCAAAAATTCTGATACTAATGCCCCATTTTGGGCCAAAATATCTTGCGCAAGTTTAAGATTAGATGTTGGTGCGATCTTAGCTAAGCCACTGCCAAGAACGGCTAGAGTATTACCCGCGACTTCAAGTGCCCCTCGATGACAAATTGCATCTAAACCAAGCGCTAAACCACTGGTTATCGTTAAACCATTAATCGCAAGTTCACCGGCAAAATATCGTCCCCATTGTGCGCCATATTCACTAAATTCACGGCTACCGACCATCGCAATTTGGGGAGAAGATAACAGCTGAGCGTTTCCCATCACAAATAAAAATATAGGGGGAGAACTGATTTGTTTTAGTAAAGCGGGATAGTGTAAATCACAATAAGCGATCAACGATCTAGGTGGAAAAGAATTATTTAACCATTTGAGTATTGGTTCAAAATGTAAATAAGAGATAGATAAGCAATGTGCTTGTTGAGTTTGGCTTAAGCCTAATTTTTCTAATAAAAAAGGCACATCCTTAATTTGATTAGGTAGACCAGATACAAAAAACTGACTCAATTTTTTAAAAATAGCCAGTTTTCCGTGACCAAGCATTGAAATTCGAAGCAAGAATTCATATTTACTCATTACATTCCTCTTGATTCACATCTAAAACAGATGCCTTACCTTGAATTGATAAGATATATTTTATCAATAGCCAACTAAGGCTATTCATTACCAAGATAAATGTTTACAATGTGAGCAAGTTGATAAAACCTAACAAATGAGGAGTAGATCGAACAATTTATGGCTATTTTACCGGTATTACGTTTTCCTGACGAACGACTTCGCAAAGTTGCAAAACCTGTAACTAATTTTACACCTGAGCTACAAACCATCATTGATAATATGATTGAAACAATGTACGCCGAAAATGGTATTGGACTTGCGGCAACTCAAGTCGATGTACATGAACAAATTATTGTTATTGATGTTTCGGAAGACAAAAGTCAAGTTTATGTCATTATTAATCCAGAGGTTATTAGTCAAGAAGGTGAAACAGGTATTGAAGAAGGTTGTTTATCAGTTCCTGATTGCCGTGGATTTGTACCAAGAGCAGAAAAAATTAAAATTAAAGCACTTGATCGTCATGGTAACCCTTACCAAATTGATGCCGATGAATTATTTGCTATTTGTATTCAACATGAAATGGATCACTTAAAAGGTAAATTATTTGTTGATTACCTTTCACCATTAAAACGTCAACGAATTGAACAAAAAATGAAAAAATTGACTCGAGAAGAGCAACGCAATAAATAAGTTTAGCCGCCTTTTTAAGGCGGCTCATTTTTTACTTTATTTAGCAACAATTACCATAGCTGGACGAATTAATCGACCATTTAACGTATAACCTTTTTGAATGGTATTTACGATTTGACCTGATTGATGTTCAGGTGACTCAACCATACTAATCGCTTGATGTAAATCTGGATTTAATTGTGAATCTTGGGTGTTAATCACTTCAATACCAAATTTTTTCACGGTATCTAAAAATGATTTTAAGGTCAGCTCTAAACCTTCAACCATTGCTTGATGCTGTGGATTATCCTTATCAGTTGATTCTAAAGCACGTTCTAGATTATCAATGACAGGTAATAATTCATTCGAAAACTTTTCAAGCGCAAATTTACGGGCTTTATCAACATCTTGCTCTACACGTTTGCGCACGTTGTCGATCTCGGCACGAGCACGAATCATGGCTTCGCTTTCATTCTTTTTAGCAATTTGTAATTCTTGTTCAAGCTCGGCAATTCGTGCATCTTTCGCTTTTAATTGCTCATCAACATTAGGTTGAGCTTGTGTAGCTTGCTCGGTTGATGATTCGGTTGCGGTATCAATGTTAGATTCATTTTCTGACATATTCTTATCTTGCTCTGTCATACGGTACTCCAAATGTAGTCGAAAACTTAGTTAATAACGGTTATTATGGGGACAAATTTTATTATTACAAGCTTAACAATAAGTTGATAGATATTTTTTTGGCTGTTATAAAAAAATACAGAGATTTATATCTAACAATAACAAGGATATTCTATGCGTGCACCATTTAAATGCATTGGCTTAATTGGCATTCCAAGAAAACTTGAGGCAATCGAAACACATAGCGTACTCTATGATTGGCTGGTTAAATTGGGAATTGAGGTTTTAGTTGAAGACCGATTAGCGGAATATATTAAATTCCCGAACAACATTTATGCTTCACTAGATAAAATCGGTGAACAAGCAGATTTGGCTATCGTGGTAGGTGGCGATGGTAATATGTTGCGCTCAGCACGTTGCTTATCACACTATAAAATTAAGGTAATTGGCGTCAATCGTGGCAATCTGGGTTTTTTAACCGATATTTCACATGAAAAAGTGATCGAGCAGTTAAGCCCAGTGATTGCAGGTGAATATGATGATGATCCTCGCTTTTTAGTCGAAGTCTCTATTTATGATAATGGCAAATTAATCAACTCGGGTTTTGCCGTTAATGAAATTGTCGTTACACCTAATACGGTTGCGCATATGATTGATTATGATGTTTACATCAATGAACGTAATGCCTTTTCACAGCGGGCTGATGGCTTAATTATTGCCACACCAACTGGCTCAACAGCCTATTCTTTATCTGCGGGCGGACCTATTTTAGCCCCACATTTAGATGCTTTAATTATTACACCTATGTTTCCGCATTCATTAGCAGTTAGGCCATTAGTTATTAAAAGTGACAAACCTATTCATCTTAAATTTCCAACCACCGCACTCGATCTAAATATCGCCTGTGACAGTCAAATAATTTTACCGGTGAAACCAAGTCAGGATGTGATTATTCGCCGTTCAGAGTATGAATTTAACCTCATTCACTCTAAAGACTATGATTACTTTAATAATCTTTCAACTAAACTTGGCTGGTCACAAAAAATGTATTAGCCAATTTAAATGGCTCTTTTTTAGCTATCATCGTTATGAAAGACAACTCGCTTGTTAAGATAAAAACAAGCGAGAATAAGAGAAAGCAAAACAATATTGTTTTTAAATCAGCAGTTAATCAGATAAGTGAATAGATAAACAGTAATAGAAGAAAAAATAGCGGCGATAACATCATCGATCATAATCCCAAATCCACCTGGTACACGCTTATCAAACCAACGAATAGGCCACGGTTTTGCCATATCGAATATTCTAAACGCAACAAAAGCAATCATGACCCAGAGAATAGAAACTTGTGGAATAAAAAATAAAGTTATCCACATGCCGACAAATTCATCCCAAACGATATGTCCCGAATCATGAGTATGCGTATCATCAGATGTTTTTTGACATAAAAAACAACCAAATATAAAGGCAACGACCATCAATACCCAGTATAAAATGGGTTGCAAGCCATTAAATAATAACCAACACGGAATTGCCATTAATGAGCCCATGGTTCCTGGCATAATAGGCGATAAACCACTGCCTAGCCCAACCGCTAAAAAATGGATTGGATTGGTAAGTTTTAGGTATTTTTTAAAATCTTTATTGCGATCTTGTTTAGTCATTATGTCGTGATTCTTATTGATAAAATTTTGCCGACTAAAGTCGGCAAATTATAAAAAGCTAATGCCTTATAAGCATTAAGTCCAGATAGGTATATTATTCGTCTTTAATTAAGGTTGCAACCATGACAGCTTTAATGGTGTGTAGCCGGTTTTCGGCTTCATCAAAAACAATACTATGCTCGGATTCAAAGACTTCATCAGTCACTTCTAATCCATTTTTCAAACCATATTGGGCAGCCATCTGTTTTCCTACAGTCGTATTCATATCATGAAAAGCTGGTAGGCAATGCATAAATTTAACTTTAGGATTGCCGGTTAATTTGATCACATTTTGGTTGACTTGGTATGGAGTTAATAATTTTACTCGCTCATCCCATACTTCTTTCGGTTCACCCATAGATACCCAAACATCGGTATAGAGGAAATCAACATCTTTTACACCTTCGGCAACATCTTCTGTTAAGATAATTTTAGCACCAGTGGTTTTGGCTATCGCTTGGCATTTTTGCACCAGTTCAGCTTCAGGTTGGCAAGCTTTCGGCGCAACTAAGCGAATTTCCATTCCCATTAATGCCGCGCCTTCCATTAATGAGTTGCCCATATTATTACGCGCATCTCCCAAGTAAGCAAATTTAACACTATTTAAAGCTCGCTTTCCAATATGCTCTTGCATGGTCATAAAGTCAGCAAGGATTTGGGTCGGATGCGCTTCGGTAGTTAAACCATTCCAAACTGGCACACCAGCATATTTTGCTAAGGTTTCAACAATATCTTGCCCATAACCTCGATATTCAATACCGTCATACATTCGACCAAGCACTCGTGCAGTATCAGCAATCGACTCTTTATGACCAATTTGACTACCACTTGGCCCCAAATAAGTTACTTGTGCACCTTGATCGTAAGCACCAACTTCAAATGCACAGCGAGTACGAGTAGAGTCTTTTTCAAAAATTAAAACGATATTTTTACCTGATAAATGTTTTTTTTCCGCTCCTTGGTACTTAGCCTGTTTTAATTCAATAGCAAGATTAATTAATTGATTAATTTCTGCCGGTGTGAAATCGAGTAATCTTAAGAAATGGCGCTGATAAAACCCGTGCATGCAATACCCCTTTAGTTATCATGATTCAAATAATTTTATTTGAATAATTATTCACTTTCAAGCCAATTTTTCAAAAATCAATAACAAATACCAAAACCCAACTAAAATCTCAAAAATTAGACATTATTATTTAGTTATTTTTAATAATAATGCTTTTTTTATTTAAAATATTGTAATAAACTAGCCAAGTGCTGTATATGGAAAGATAAGCAAGATTGAATTTTTATTCAATTTAAATATATTTTTATTCAAAAGGTCTTTTTAATTATGCAAACTTATGCCCTCCTTATGTTACAAGATGGTTCAACATTTATTGGTAAATCAATCGGCGCTGACGGACAAACAGTTGGCGAAGTCGTTTTTAATACATCAATGACTGGCTATCAAGAAATCCTAACTGATCCCTCTTATTGCGAGCAAATCGTTACCTTAACTTATCCACACATTGGTAATGTCGGCACGAATGATGCCGATGCCGAATCTAATCAAGTTTATGCTAAAGGTTTAATCATTCGTGATTTACCCCTAATAACTAGCAATTACCGTAGTAAGCTTGATCTTTCAAGCTATTTAAAAAAGCATAATGTCATTGCTATTGCAGATATCGACACCCGTCGTTTAACTCGAATCTTGCGTGAAAAAGGTGCACAACATGGCGTAATCATAACAGCAACAAATAAACAAACCTTATTGGATAATGCTCAAGCAGCCAAGCAACAAGCAATAAATTTTAAAGGATTATCAGGGTTAGATTTAGCGAAAGAGGTGACCTGCGCTAAAAGCTATACATGGACACAAAGTGTATGGACAAGCGAGAATGAAAATCCTATGCCGAAAGCAGAGAACACACTACCTTTGCATGTTATTGCTTATGATTTTGGCGTAAAACGAAATATTTTACGTATGTTAGTTGAGCGTGGATGTAAATTAACAGTGGTACCCGCTAAAACACCCGCGGCTGAAGTATTAGCACTAAACCCAGATGGCATATTCCTATCAAATGGTCCTGGTGATCCCGCCCCCTGTACTTATGCTATAGATGCAATTAAGGCATTTTTAACCACCGATATTCCTATCTTTGGTATCTGCTTAGGCCATCAACTGTTAGCACTGGCGTGTGGTGCTAAAACCGTCAAAATGAAATTTGGGCATCATGGCGGTAATCATCCTGTCAAAGATTTAGAAAATAATCGCGTCATGATCACTGCGCAAAATCATGGTTTTGCTGTCGATGAAGCCAGTTTGCCAAGCAATTTACGCGCCACACATAAATCTTTATTTGATGATTCATTACAAGGTATTCATCACAATCAAAAACCGGCTTTTAGCTTTCAAGGCCATCCTGAAGCAAGCCCAGGCCCCCATGATGCCGCCCCACTTTTTGATCACTTTATTGAATTAATAAAAATTTATAAGCAGGAGCAATAATATGGCTAAGCGAACAGATATCAAATCGATTTTAATCATTGGCGCTGGCCCAATTGTTATTGGTCAAGCTTGTGAATTTGATTATTCAGGCGCCCAAGCCTGCAAAGCCCTACGTGAAGAAGGTTACCGCGTTATTTTAGTCAATTCCAATCCGGCAACCATTATGACAGATCCAGAGATGGCTGATGCCACCTATATAGAACCTATTCACTGGTCAACTGTTGCCAAAATCATCGAACAAGAAAGACCTGACGCTATTTTACCAACTATGGGCGGGCAAACGGCACTAAATTGCGCTTTAGCGCTTGAAAAGCAAGGTATTTTAAAACAATTTAATGTTGAAATGATCGGTGCCACCGCTGATGCTATCGATAAAGCAGAAGATCGTAAGCGCTTTGACCAAGCGATGAAAAAAATAGGACTTGATACAGCACGTTCAGGTATTGCGCACTCATTAAAAGAGGCTTATGCCGTACTTGAACAAGTTGGTTTTCCTTGCATTATTCGTCCTTCATTTACGATGGGTGGAACTGGCGGTGGTATTGCCTATAACACCGAAGAGTTTGAAGAGATTTGCGTTCGAGGATTGGATCTTTCTCCCACCAATGAACTATTGATTGATGAATCTTTGATAGGTTGGAAAGAGTATGAAATGGAAGTTGTTCGAGACAAAAATGATAACTGTATTATTGTTTGTTCGATCGAAAATTTTGATCCAATGGGCATCCATACGGGTGATTCTATTACCGTTGCTCCTGCTCAAACCTTGACCGATAAAGAATACCAAATCATGCGTAATGCCTCGATTGCGGTACTGCGTGAAATCGGTGTCGAAACCGGCGGTTCCAATGTACAATTTTCGGTCGATCCTAAAACAGGGCGACTCATTGTTATCGAAATGAACCCACGAGTATCACGCTCATCTGCACTAGCATCAAAAGCAACTGGCTTTCCTATTGCCAAAATCGCCGCTAAGTTAGCGGTTGGTTATACGCTTGATGAACTTTCCAATGACATTACTGGCGGTAAAACACCTGCATCATTTGAGCCATCTATCGATTATGTTGTGACAAAAATACCTCGCTTTAACTTCGAAAAATTTGCCGGATGTAATGACCGCTTAACCACCCAAATGAAATCAGTAGGTGAAGTGATGGCTATTGGTCGAACTTTTCAAGAATCATTACAAAAGGCACTACGAGGACTTGAAGTCGGTGCGTGTGGTTTTGATCCGAAAATTGAAAATTATGATGATGAAAAAAATCTCAGCAAAATACGGTATGAACTGCAAGAAGCGGGGGCTGAACGTATTTGGTATATCGCAGATGCTTTTCGAGCAGGCTTTAGTTTAGATGAGATCTTCACACTAACAAATATCGATCGCTGGTTTTTAGTGCAGATTGAAGAACTTATTCGCCTTGAAAACCAACTAAAATCACAATCATTAGCTAGCCTTAATTCAGAATCATTATGGCAACTTAAGCGTAAAGGTTTTTCAGATTTACGTATTGCTAACCTGTTGAATGTTAAAGAACAAGACGTTCGTGATCGACGAAACCAATACGATATTCATCCGGTTTATAAACGCGTTGATACTTGTGCCGCTGAGTTTGCAACCGACACCGCCTATCTTTACTCAACTTATGAGCAAGAGTGCGAAGCTAAGCCGCAATTTAGTCGTCCTAAAATCATGATATTAGGTGGTGGACCGAATCGAATTGGGCAAGGAATTGAGTTTGATTACTGTTGCGTACATGCAGCGCTGGCGCTACGTGAAGATGGCTATGAAACCATTATGGTGAATTGCAATCCCGAAACGGTATCAACCGATTATGATACTTCAGATCGACTCTATTTTGAGCCTGTCACGCTTGAAGATGTATTAGAAATTGTTTATGTTGAAAAACCAAATGGGGTTATTGTGCAGTATGGCGGACAGACACCTTTAAAATTGGCTCGTGCGCTTGAAGCGGCTAGCGTACCGATTATTGGTACCTCACCGGATTCGATCGATAAAGCGGAAGACCGAAAACGCTTTCAAGCTATTGTTGAAAAATTAACATTAAAACAGCCCGTTAATGCTACTGTTACCGATATTAAAGATGCGGTGATTAAGGCCGAACAGATTGGTTATCCCTTAGTGGTTCGGCCATCTTATGTTTTAGGTGGACGAGCAATGGAAATTGTCTATAACGAACAAGACCTACGGCGTTATTTTAAAACCGCGGTCAGTGAATCGAATAATGCACCGGTATTACTTGATCACTTCCTAGATGATGCCATTGAAGTTGATATTGATGTGATTGCCGACGGTGAACAAATTGTCATTGGTGGCATTATGGAACATATTGAACAAGCCGGCATTCACTCGGGGGATTCTGCTTGTTCATTACCAACGTATACTCTCAGTCCAGAAATTTTAGATAAATTACGCAAGCAAGCCAAACAATTAGCACAGGAACTTCATGTTAAAGGTTTGATGAACGGTCAATTTGCGATTAAAAATAATGATGTGTATCTGATCGAAATCAATCCTCGAGCCGCACGTACAGTACCATTTGTATCGAAAGCGACTGGTTTGCCCTTAGCAAAAATTGCAGCTAGAGTAATGACAGGACAATCACTTGCTGAACAACATATTACGAAAGAAATCATCCCGTCTTATTACTCAGTTAAAGAGGTGGTATTACCGTTTAATAAATTTAGCGGCGTTGACCCCATTTTAGGGCCTGAAATGCGATCCACTGGTGAAGTAATGGGAATTGGTAAAACCTTTGCCGAAGCCTTTGCTAAAGCACAGTTGGGTAGTTTATCGAATATGAAAAAATCGGGGAAAGCGCTCTTATCAGTTCGTGATCAAGATAAAACTCGCCTACTCCAAGTGGCTAAGCGACTTGTTGCCCATGGCTTTACAATTGATGCCACCACCGGCACAGCTAAAATATTGCAACAAGCCGGTATTGCTTGTCAAATCGTTAAAAAAGAGAACGAGGGTCGACCCAATATTCATGACCACATTAAAAATGGTGAATATAGTTATATTCTTAATACCACTTCGGGACGCGCAGCCATTGAAGCATCAAAAATCCTGCGTCGAAGTGCAATACAATATAAAGTACACTACGATACAACGATGAATGCAGCCTTTGCCACCACCGCTGCACTCGATTGCGATCCGGCAAAAACCGTTATACCATTACAAGCACTGTACCAATAAGTTTTGGGCAAAATCAGCCTGTAAAATGATAGGGAGAGTAATATGCGATTACTGCGTTATGGTTTGAAAGGAAATGAGAAACCAGCCATCTTAGATGATAAAGATCAACTACGCGATCTCAGTGCGGTAATTGCCGATATTGATGCACAAACATTAGCCGATAATGTGCTAACAAAAATTAGCCAAATGGATATTGATACGCTACCAATAGTTAATCGTCCTGAGCGTATTGCCCCTTGTGTTGGTAAAGTCGGTAAATTTATCTGTATTGGTTTGAACTATATCGATCATGCAAAAGAAACTGGCGCGCCAATTCCTAACGAACCAGTTATTTTCAATAAATGGACCAGTGCCATTAGTGGTGCTAATGATAATATTGTATTACCCCGAGGCTCAACCCATACCGATTGGGAAGTAGAACTAGGTATTGTCATAGGCAAAGAAGGCAAATATATTCAAGAGCAAGAGGCATTAACTTATATTGCTGGTTATTGCGTGGTGAATGATGTTTCTGAACGTGATTATCAAAAAAATCGTGGTGGAACTTGGGACAAAGGTAAAGGTTGCGATAGTTTTGGCCCTATTGGCCCTTGGCTAGTCACAGCCGACGAAATTAAAGATCCACAAAATCTTGAATTATGGTTAGAAGTCGATGGCAAGCGCTATCAACACAGTCATACCAGCAACATGATTTTTAATGTTAAACAGATCATAAGTTATGTCAGCCAGTTTATGAGTTTACAAGCCGGTGATATTATCTCAACCGGTACACCCGCTGGCGTTGGTCTTGGTATTAAACCTAAACAAATCTTTTTGAAAGCGGGACAAAAGGTTCGTTTAGGCATTGCCCAATTAGGTATTCAAGAGCATTTAGTTGTCAGTGAATAATTGTGTTTATTGCACGAGCTTAATACCAAAAAAACATTAAAGCTTTGATGCTTTTAATGCGTCCCTAACTTGCATTAAAACTTCACCCAATAAGTTTTGACCTCGCCATTTAGTCATATTAAAGCGCATCTCATCATCCATACTTAAACCTATTCCCCAAATTTTATCGTACGGACTTGCCTCTGCTAATACTTTACCTTTGGTCGATAATAAATAGGTTTTGAGCTCAGCATTTTGCGAAAACTTAGCAAAATTTCCTTTGAAAACTATCTCTTTTTTATGAATATTCCAAATATTATCATCAAAATTAGTTACCTTTTTACCCAAATTTTTCTGCATTTTGGCAGAAGACGTCGCTAAAATAGCATTAGCACAATCCAAATCTTGAAATAACATTGCCTTGGCATACATCATCCATTGTTCGGTACAGGTAAATTCAATATCATCAATAATAAAACGACAAGGATACCATTGTGACAAGTAATGATCTGGGCTAAAAAAGAAAATCATTTTCTTTTTTCCTACTGGTTTCATGTATTAACATCACTTTTTAAAAATAAGTTTATCGTCAAATTAACCAATAAAACCACACCATAATAATGCATTTTATTGGCTAATTATTGATGATCGATAATTACGTTAACAATTAACTATTTGTACTATTTATTAGCCGTAGCCATGGCTAAGATATCAGCCTCTGTCAATTTATGGGTAGGATTAGCAAACGCATAACAAGTTGGTTTTTTGTCAATAAATACTTCAGTAGTAAATTGTAGATCGTTAATATCTTCAAAAATCCACGTCGCAAGATAATAGTGTTGTGTATCTTTCATATGATAATAAAGGTGAGTACCACATACTTGACAAAATGCTCTTTCTGCCCATTGAGATGAATTATACACACTAATGTTTTCTTGCCCTTCAACCGCTATTTGTCCATCATACATTAATGTCATAAATGGCCCCGCACCCCATTTAAGGCAAGTATGACAATGACAAGCACTAAATTGGGTATTTTTAAAAGGTACCGTTAATTTAACCTTTCCACATAAACATGATCCATGATATTGATTAGACATAATTCATCCTATTATTTAATTAATCGTGCAAATATTCTAACAATAAAAACAGATAATAAATTAAAAATACAACTTATATTGTGAATAAATTTCAGATTACAGATGTATTTATGTAAAGAGATAGCCTATATTTACTTAATAATGTTTAAATATAGGACAGTTAAACCAAAAAGGTATTGCTTTATTATTTTATTACTATATTATAGCTCACCTCTTTGACGCGGGGTGGAGCAGCTTGGTAGCTCGTCGGGCTCATAACCCGAAGGTCGTTGGTTCAAATCCAGCCCCCGCAACCAATTTTCTGTCTAATCTATCTTTTCTAAGCCGATTTTGGCACTGCTAATAACGTTGATACCGCTTCACTGATTCTTCTAGCGATATAACTATTGTTCATTGTATATAAATGAATACCGTCAACATTTTGTGAAACTAAATCCACAATCTGATCGATAGCATAAGCAATACCAGCATCACGGAATGCATCAGGATGATGTTCATATTTCTCCATCATCTGTTTGAACTTCTTCGGTAGATTCACACCACACATTGAAACCATACGTTCAATTTGATTTTTATTCGTTACCGGCATAATGCCTGCTTCAATTGGTACGTTAATCCCCATATCACGCGCTTTATCTAAAAACGCATAGAAATAGTCATTATCAAAAAAGAGCTGTGAGATTAACTGATCGGTACCTGCATTCACCTTCTCTTTTAAATGAATCAGATCTTGTTTAAGGGTAGCAGCTTCAAGATGTCCCTCTGGATAGCATGCGCCAATAATATTAAAATCCCCATTTTCTTTAATGAACGATACTAATTCGCTGGCAAAACGAAAATCATTTTTGGGTTGTACATTCGGACTAATATCACCACGCAACGCTAAAACATTGTCAATACCTGCACATTTTAGCTCATGTAAAATTTTACTCATCTCAGCTTTATCAAAATTAATACCCGGTAAATGGGCAACACTTTCAATACCATAAGTGTGTTTAACTGAATGTGCAATATCAATGGTGGTTTGACCATTTAAACTACCGCCTGCTCCATATGTAACACTGATAAAATCAGGCTTAAAATAGCCAAGTTCACGTAATGTGCTATAGATAGTCTCTAATGGTGATGTTTTTTTGGGTGGAAAAACTTCAAAAGAGAACACCGTTTTTTTATTAAAAAGTAAATTTGTTTTCATCTGTTTCATCCATTCGTGTGACAACGATTGTCCTTACTGACATTTCCGCCACCAAAAAAGGTGGCGGAATCTGAGGTATAACCAAGAGACCTTACTTGGCAAACAGAGTATTAATTAAGTGTTTTTCGAACTTCTAAGGTTGCTTGAACTAAATGCTCTAAGCTTTCAACCACTTCTTTTTCGCCTCGAGTTTTTAAGCCACAATCTGGATTGATCCAAAGTTTTTGCTTGTCAATTTTTGCAAGTAATTTTTCAATGGTTGTTTTAATTTCAGCAACAGGCGGAACACGTGGTGAATGGATATCATAGACACCCGGCCCAACTTCTGTTTTAAAGTTATTAGCTTTAAGTACATCAATCAATTGTAGATTTGAGCGTGAAGCTTCAAACGAAATCACATCGGCATCCATTGCATCAATATCTTTAATAATATCTGCAAATTCGCTATAACACATATGGGTATGAATTTGTGTATCGGCTTGCACTTTGCTGTGTACTAATCTAAATGATGGAATTGCCCAATCAAGGTATTCACTGTTCCAATCCGCTTTACGTAATGGTAATTTTTCTTTAAGTGCGGCCTCATCAATTTGAATGATTTTAATACCAGCAGCTTCAAGATCTAATACTTCATCACCTATGGCTAACGCAATTTGGAATACTGATTCTTTTTGTGAAATATCTTCACGTGGGAATGACCAGTTAAGAATTGTCACAGGTCCTGTCAACATACCCTTAACAGGTTTATCAGTAAGACTTTGCGCATATTTTGAATATTCAACCGTAATCGGTTTAGAACGTGAAATATCACCCCAAACAATTGGTGGCTTAACACAACGAGTACCATAAGATTGAACCCATGCTTTTTCGGTAAAGACAAAGCCATTTAAGCTTTCACCAAAATACTCCACCATATCATTACGTTCAAATTCACCGTGAACTAATACATCAATACCAATTTTTTCTTGAAGCTTGATACATTCTGCAATTTTTTGCTTATTAAACTCAGTATATTCATTCAAACAAATTTCACCTTTTTTGAATTTTGCACGATTTACGCGCACATCGGGTGTTTGTGGAAAAGAACCAATAGTCGTAGTTGGCAATAGTGGTAAATTAAAGGCTTTCTTTTGTGCTGCCTCACGTACTGAAAATTCCGGTAAACGGGTAAAATCAGACGCTTTTAACGCAGCCACTTTTTCACGTACAGAATGATTTGCCCCTTCACGTTCACGGGTAAATAATGTTTGATTTGCTTTATAAGCTGCACTATTTTCAGGATTAGCTTCTTTAAATAATTGGCCTAACTCTGCAAGTTCTTGCAGTTTTTCTTGAGCAAAAGCAAAGTAAGCACGTTGTTGAATGGTTAGTTTGGTTTCATTCTGCAACGTATAAGGTACATGTAATAATGAGCATGAAGTATTAATAACGATGTTAGCCGCTTTTTGTTTAATCTTACCAAGTAAAGCTAACGTTTTTTGATAATTATTTTTCCAGATGTTTTTACCATTAACAACACCTGCAAATAACACTTTATTCGCTGGAAAACCATTAGCTTCAAGTAATGCTAGTGATTGTTTTCCTTCAACAAAATCAAGACCAATACCATCGAATGGCAGAGCAACTAACTCTTTATAACAATCACGTACGTCACCAAAATAGGTTTGTAGAACCACTTTAGTCGCACCTTTGACAGATAAGATTGCTTGATAAAGCTCAGTAAATAAAGCGATATCATCGTGATTAAGATCAGTGACTAAAATTGGCTCATCAATTTGAATCCACTCTGCACCTAATGCCGTAAATTTTTGAATAATATCTTGATAAGCTTTAATAATATCAGCTTTAAAGTCAGTGATTTTTTTATTACCTAAATATTGGGCCAATTTAAAAAAGGTTAATGGACCAACTACAACGGGTTTAGTTTGAATACCGAGCGCTTTTGCTTCTTGATACTCATCAAATGGTTTGTTGCCAGCTAATTTAATTTGCACTGAATCTTCAATTTCAGGCACTAAATAATGATAATTGGTATTGAACCATTTTTTCATTGCTAAAGCTCGCACATCGCCTTTGTCACCTTGATAGCCACGCGCCATCGCAAAATAGCGATCAAGCTCAGGCAAACCTAAATCTTGATAACGTTTTGGAATCACATTAAGTAAACAAGCGGTATCTAAAACCGCATCATAAAATGAAAAGTCATTAGATGATATATAAGCAATGTTTTGTGCACGTTGTTGTTTTAAGTGCTCTGCACGAAGCGCTTTTGCTTCGTTTAATAATTCAGCTTGGGTTTTATTACCTTTAAAATAAGCTTCAGTTGCAAACTTAAGTTCACGAAGTTTACCAACGCGAGGATAACCAATAACAGCAGTATTCATTTTTGTTTCCTTTTCATCTTAATCACATTTCTTTAGTGGTTAAAAAGATAACAAAAAAAATTGTTATTGAATAATTCTACTTTTTTATTGGTTAATATAGTTTTTAACTATAACAAATTTAATTTTAGCAAAAAAAATCCCGCTATTTAGCACAATAGCGGGATTGGTTTTTAATTACTTTATCTAATTACTTACGCCATTCACCACGAATTGGTCTTGAAAAATGAGCAAGTACGGCAATCATACAAATTTCAATTGATACGCCCCAATAGATGTGACCTAAAATTTCACTCCAAAGTTCATAACCATTTAAATTCCATAACCAACCCACCGTTCCTTCTGGATCATAAGCAGGATGACGAAAACCGAGTAATGGAATTAAAAATCCATGCATGGCAACGGTAATAATAATGCCGTAAAACGCACCATACCATAAACGAATATTATTCCAAAAATAAGCGATAAAAACATACACAAAGGCAAACGCAAAACTAAATAACCAATGGTAAAGTGTCACCGCTCCAGATACTATTGCAGTTTGATAGACATAATCGAGAGAGTGAGAGTTAATACCTAGCCAGCCAAGCCATGCATCAATATGTGCTGCTGGTGGTGAAATTTCGCCAGGAACGCGAGGCGGCATATTGACTTCAGAGCCCCATTTTACTAATGCACTAATAAACCCACCAATAAGTGTGGTCCAAATAATAATTTGCCGATTTGTTTTATTTCCAAACATTTAGATTAATTCCTAATATTATTGTTAATATGTTTTTAAATTATATTACACATTAATCCACGAAAAAATAAAATTTAGTTAGTTGGCAAACATTCTTCAACAAAAGAGAGAAATCTTATAAATCTGCATAAAATTAACCCACTAAAATTTAATGCAACTATTTGATAATTAATAAAATATAAATCAATCTTACAATAAGAGTGATAAGCATTTAAAAAATATATTAAAGGGATTATATTAGTTATTAATAAAAATTATTCGAATATAAAAATATGCATTGTGAGCTAAATCGAGTATTTATATACTATAGGTAACTGGCTTAATGGAATGAAAGGTTATTTTTATTTGATAATGATTCTCATTATCAATATAATAAAAACATACACTTTACTGTAGAGATCTTAGTTATGTTAAAAACGTCGACAATAAGCCTTGAAGAAATCAATAATACAGTCCAAATTCCGGATCCTCAGTCTGGTTTTTTTCGAAAACTCTGGGCTTTTTCAGGACCCGGCGCATTAGTTGCTGTCGGTTATATGGATCCGGGTAACTGGATCACCTCTATACAAGGAGGCGCCCTTTATAGTTATCTGTTACTGTCAGTTATATTAATATCGAGTTTAATTGCTATGCTTTTGCAAGCGATGTGCGTCAAAATAGGCATAGTCACTGGTATGGATCTTGCTCAAGCAACAAAATCGATGGTAGGCAAAAAATTTTCTTTTTGTTTATGGATATCAACTGAACTGGCGATTATCGCTACAGAAATAGCAGAAGTGATTGGTAGCGCTGTCGCATTAAACCTTTTATTTGATATCCCGCTATTGATCGGTGTGTTATTAACAGTCTTCGATGTTGTCATTTTATTAATATTAATACGGTTTGGATTTAGAAAAATAGAAGCTATCGTATTTTGCTTAATTGCCACTATATTTATTATTTTTTCTTACGAAGTTTTACGGGCCTCGCCTCAATTTAGTGACATAATTAATGGGTTTATTCCTAAAATAGATATTTTTACTCAATCCATTAAAGGCCATGACTCAGCATTAGTAATTGCACTAGGTATTGTTGGCGCAACGGTCATGCCACATAATTTATATCTACATTCATCTATTGTCCAAACCCGAAAATATAATAGAACAAAAACATCTAGCCTAAAAAATGCTATCAAATATGCAACTATTGACTCTAACATACAATTATCTTTTTCATTTATTATCAATTGTCTGTTATTAATTCTTGGCGCTTCGCTTTTTTATGGTAATGATCCTGACAATCTTGGTCGCTTTACTCAGCTTTATGACGCTTTAAAAAATCCGCAAATGGTTGGACCTGTCGCCAGTTCAATAATGGCAACATTATTTGCTGTTGCTTTACTTGCATCAGGTCAAAACGCCACAATAACAGGCACACTTACCGGACAAATAGTAATGGAGGGTTTTATTAATCTATCTATTCCTCTTTGGGCTCGTAGAATGATAAGCCGAGGTTTAGCGGTCGCCCCTGTTATTTTATGCATCTATATATGGGGTGAAAAAGAGAGCATTGTTGAAAATTTATTAATCTATACTCAAGTATTTCTCAGTATCGCCTTACCGATATCAATGGTTCCTTTATTGTTAGTCACTTCCAACAAAAAAATCATGGGCGAATTTGTTAATTGCAAATTAACTATCATATTAGGATGGTTAGCGGCTATTGCACTGGTTCTACTTAACCTACAGTTAATTTATGAAGTTATGAGTTCACTATTTTAAATAGATCACTTTAAAGCCATAAATAGACAACTATTCATGGCTTTTTATCTATTTTATCCCACTAATTAATAATCATTTACTTTTTACCAAATTGCATTATTAATAACATAAATAGCCCAAAAGCAATTAAAATAAAGCTTAGCACACATTATTGATTAACTAATTAATTACACGTCTTTATTTCACCAAAAAACTGTATTTATTTACAGTGTTTTTACTGTTATACTGCCTACATTATAACTAGTCTTATGTATTCATTATTATGATAACGCAATTAACTATTAATAATTTTGCTATTGTTGATCAGCTACTGGTTGACTTTACCTTAGGTATGACAGCAATAACGGGTGAAACAGGTGCCGGTAAATCTATTGCTATTGATGCTTTAGGGTTGTGTTTAGGTAATCGTTCTGATGCTTCATCTATTCGCTATGGCGCAGAACGTGTTGATATTTCTGCTTGTTTTGTACTTGATGATACACCAGCCGCCTTTAATTGGCTTACTGAAAATCAACTTGATGAAGGTAATGAATGTATATTACGAAGAGTAATTAACCAAGATGGCCGTTCTAAAGCATTTATAAACGGACGAACTGTTCCTATTTCACAATTAAAAGATTTAGGGCAAATGTTAATTCAAATTCATGGACAGCATGAACATCAACGTTTGCTACGTAGTGACTATCAACAGCTTCTATTAAATCATTATATGAACGAGCCAATATTACTTGCACAAATGCAACAAGCTCACAAACAATGGAAAGTCGCTCGACAAGCTTATCAACAATATGAAACATCACGGCAAGAACGTGATGCTCATATGCAACTTTTACAATATCAACTTAAAGAGTTAAATGAGTTTTCGCCAATTGAAGGTGAATACCAACAAATAGACGAAGAATACAAACGATTATCTAATAGCGAGCAACTGATAAATCTAAGTCAACAATCAGTTATGCTATTAGACGAAGCTGATGATTACAATGTGAGCAATCTGCTCAGTAGTGTCAAAAATAGCGTTCAGCAGTTAACTGAACTCGATCCGACGCTAAATAATATTTATACCATGTTAGAAGAGGCTTCCATTCAGATTAAAGAAGCAAGCTATGAACTGCGTCATTACAGTGAAAATCTAGATCTTGATCCAGCTCGGGTTATGCAACTCGAACAACGCCTATCAAAACAAATAGCGTTGGCTCGTAAACATCATGTAGCGCCTGAAGCACTACCAGAATTACACCAACAGTTATTGGCCGAATTCAAACAAATTAACCAACAAGATGAACAAAGTGAACAACTAAAAGCGGATATTAAAAAGTATCATCAAATCGCCATTGAACTTGCAGAAAAGTTACATCAAAAACGATTAACAGTAAGTAAAACCCTAGCTAAAAAAGTAACAGCATTGATGCATGAGTTATCTATGCCAAATGGACAATTAAGCATTGAAATTGCTTATGACGAAAATCGTTTAACTGAAGATGGTGCGGACTTAGTCACTTTTTTAGTGACGACAAATGCAGGGCAACAAGCACAACCTTTAGCTAAAGTAGCATCAGGCGGGGAGTTATCACGTATCGCACTTGCTATTCAGGTTTTAACTGCACAAAAAATGGAAACACCTGCGCTAATATTTGATGAAATTGACGTTGGGATTAGTGGACCGACTGCGGCTAAAGTGGGTCAATTATTAAGGCAACTTGGCGAGTCAACACAAGTGATAACTGTTACACATTTACCACAAGTCGCCGGACAGGCTAATCAACACTATTTTGTTACTAAGCAAACAAAGGGAAAACAGACTTCAACCGACATGCAAAAATTAGATAATAATGGCCGTGTAAATGAACTCGCTCGATTATTAGGCGGTGATAAAATCACTGATGCAACGTTAGCCAATGCGAAAGAGTTACTTATTATCTAACTGAATTGTGGTAATATAGCGATTTAGACTGAATTATGGGGAAAGCTTGAGCATGAATCTATCTGGTAAACATATTTTATTAGGGATTACAGGCGGTATTGCAGCTTATAAATGCCCTGATCTTGTTCGCCATTTAAAAAAAGCGGGAGCTGAAGTTCGAGTCATTCTTACTGAATCAGCAAGTCATTTTGTCACACCAATGACACTACAAGCTGTGAGTGCTAATCCTGTTTCCAGCGATCTGTTTGACCCGTCGGCTGAGCTTTCAATGAGCCATATCGAACTGGCAAAATGGGCAGATATTGTATTAATTGCACCGGCAACAGCCAATATTATTGCCAAAATCGCCAATGGCATTGCTGATGATTTATTATCAACAGTGTGTTTAGCCACGCCGGCTCAAATTGCTATAGCACCAGCTATGAACCAACAAATGTATAAAGCTATAGCCACACAGCATAATTTATCGGTATTGAATGATAGAAACACCTTAATTCTTGGTCCTGATGAAGGGTTCCAAGCTTGTGGTGATATCGGTCCAGGTCGAATGCTTGAACCACACGTGATTGTCGAAAATCTCAATAGCTATTTTACCCACTCATCATTATTAGATGGGATATCAATTACTATTACTGCTGGGCCAACGGTTGAAGAAATCGATCCTGTCCGTTATATCAGTAACTACAGTTCAGGAAAAATGGGCTTTGCTATTGCTAAAGCTGCGGCAGAAATGGGCGCAAATGTTACACTTATTAGCGGCCCAGTTAATTTAGATACGCCAAAGCATGTCACACGAATCGATGTTAAAAGTGCAAATGAAATGTATAATCAAGCATTAACTGCAGCGCAAAAATCGTCTATTTTTATTGCTTGTGCAGCAGTTGCTGATTTCCGTGCGGCAACAATTGCCACTCAAAAAATAAAAAAAACGGACGATAATGAACTTGTGATTAAATTAGCCAAAAATCCAGACATTGTTGCAAGTGTTGCCGCATTAAAAAATTCAAGGCCTTTTGTTGTTGGTTTTGCCGCAGAAACCAATAATGTTGAAAAATATGCCTTAAAAAAATTAATCACCAAAAATTTAGATTTAATCTGTGCTAATGATGTTTCAGATAAAAAAATTGGTTTTAATTCCGATCAAAATGCATTAACCCTTTATTGGCAAAATGGCGAACAAAGGTTACCATTAAGTAGTAAACAACAATTAGCAAAACAATTACTTGAAGCTGTGATAACACGATACAAAGCGAGTGATAATGAAAAGAAAAATTGATATTAAAATATTAGATAAACGTTTAGGTAATGAGTTTCCACTCCCCACTTATGCAACTGAAGGATCAGCTGGTATTGATTTACGAGCCATGTTTGATAAAACAACCGAAATTAAACCCGGTGAAACCATCTTAACGCCTACCGGTTTATCCATGCATATTGCCGATCCAAATCTAGCGGCATTGGTCTTACCTCGTTCAGGTTTAGGATCTAAAAATGGGATTGTACTCGGTAATTTAGTCGGTTTAATTGATTCTGATTATCAAGGACAGCTTTTTGTTCCGGTATGGAACCGCAGCCAAACCCCTTTTATAATTGAAGCCGGTGATCGAATTGCACAATTGATTATCGTACCTGTGGTACAAGCCGAATTTAATATTGTTGATGAATTTACACTCTCAGCACGAGGGGAAGGTGGATTTGGGCATTCGGGTAAAAAATGATTGTGACCAGCAAAAATAAGAATCGTAAAGAAGACATCTTGCAAGCATTGGCAACTATGCTTGAGTCCAATGAAGGGACGCAACGCATTACCACGGCGAAATTAGCCGCCACTGTCGGTGTTTCAGAAGCAGCACTTTACCGACATTTTCCAAGCAAAACAAAAATGTTTGAAAGCTTGATTGTTTATATTGAAGATATATTACTTTCACGCATCAATACCATTATGCAAGATGAGCCTAAAACATTCACCCGCTTACAGCTTATTTTAGCGCTGATATTAGGTTTTTCAGAAAAAAACCCTGGATTAACTAGGATTATGACTGGGCATGCGTTAATGTTTGAACAAGAACAATTACAAGAGCGAATCAGTCAATTATTTGAACGAATAGAAACTCAAATAAAACAAGTTTTGCGAGAACGAAAAATTCGCGAAGGGGTTGCATTTACTACTGATGAACGTATTTTATCTAGTCAATTATTAGCATTTTGTGAAGGGATGATGTCACGTTATTCTCGTTCAGGCTTTAAATATCTTCCTACCACCAATTTTGATACACGTTGGGCGTTACTAGCAAAACAGTTAGTTTAAATGCTATGTATGTATGACTTTTTAAACTAACTTTTTATCGCTCTCAAATAGGATTATGTGATGAATTTTGAAAATATTTTAACTCAAACTACCGCATTTATTGATAAATATGATGGCATTGTGCTTAGCTATATAGCGCATTTTTGTTTTGCCATTATTATTTTTATAATTGGTCGAGCAATTTCTAAGTTTATCAGTCGTCAATTAAAACGCATTTTAAGCAGCCGCCATGTTGATCCAACAGTGGTGAAATTTGTCAGCGCATTATCTTATTATGCCGTTATGGTCGTGACACTGGTTGCAGTTTTAGGACAGTTAGGCGTACAAACAGCCTCAATTGTCGCAGTTATCGGTGCTGCAGGTTTAGCTGTTGGTTTGGCACTGCAAGGTTCACTGTCTAACTTTGCCGCTGGCGTCATATTAATAATATTTCGTCCGTTTAAAGTGGGTGAAACCGTTGTTATCAACAGTCAAAGAGGCGTCATTGACTCTATACAGATTTTTTCAACAACGATTGTTACACCAACTAACGAACTTGTTGTTATTCCTAATAGTCAGGTAGTTAGTGCCAATATAATCAACTTTACCCGTTTACCAGAAAGACGTTTAGATTTGGTTATTAATGTGGGTTATGATTCAAATATTCAAAATGTTTACCAAGTGCTAAGACAAGCAGTAAACCAAACCAACAATATTTTGACAAATAAAGAATCAATTATTCGTTTAGATCTGTTAGATGCATCATCAATGAACTTTAATGTTTTGGTTTGGACATCAAACGAAAATTACCCGTCAGTGAAAGCAGAATTACTGGAAAATATTAAAAATCTACTAACTGAAAATGGTATTAATATTCCATATCCAACTATGGATGTGAATGTTAATTCTAACCACTAAATTTTGGTTTTGACCTACCGTCGACTATTGTCGACGGAAATCTTTTCACGCAATCAAATTTCTTGATCCATATTCAAAGCTGGTTTATCACAATCAGGGCAGCCGACCACTTTTGCTGGTACTCCAGCAACAGTTGTATGGGCTGGCACTGGCTCTAATACGACTGAACCGGCACCAATTTTTGCCCCTTTACCAATTTCGATATTACCTAAAATCGTTGAATGAGCACCAATCATGACGCCTTCTCGAATTTTTGGATGACGATCCCCATTCTCTTTACCTGTACCACCCAGTGTTACCGATTGTAAAATCGATACATCATTGTCTATGACGACAGTTTCACCAATGACAATACCTGTCGCATGATCGAACATCACACCACAGCCAATTTTTGCAGCTGGATGAATATCAACGCCAAACACAATAGCAATCTGACTTTGTAAAAATGTGGCGAGTGATTGACGATTTTGTTGCCAAAGCCAATGTCCAATACGATAAGCTTGCAACGATAAAAAGCCTTTATAATAAAGTAAAGGAGTTGAATAATAATTAGTGGCGGGATCACGCACATAAACCGCAATAATATCAGTAATAGCGGATTGAATAAGATGCGGATCAGCCTTATAAGCCTGCCGTGCAATTTCACGAATTTCAATTGCTGGCATGACTTGGGTAGCAAGTTTATTGGCTAAAATATAGCTTAATGCATTACCTAAATTTTCGTGATTAAGCAAAGTGGCATGGAAATAACTGGCTAGCATCGGTTCACTTTCTACTAATTTTGATGCTTCTTGCCTGATTGTTTGCCATAGCATATCAGGCGTAACTACTGTTTTGGTAATATTCACAACAACAACCTATAGACATTAATCATAGTGATTATCTATTGTTTCGCAAACTCATCATAGAAGCAAGCTTTGTATTTATTGATCATAAACTAAATAGCAAAATGGAAACTTCCGTTTCCATTTTATAAAGTGGATAACAATAACTATTGTGATTGAAGTCTATTTTTTCGATCATTGGTTAAGGTAAATATAGCAACAATTAAAATAAATAGCACAATACTAGCAAGCACATAAAACGTTGTTGAATAGCCAGTATTATCAAATAATTTACCCACCACCCATGACAGTGCAATCACACCAATATTAGATGAAATATTAAAGCCAACTAAATAGAGGGTTGATGATAATCTAGCATCAAAATTAGCTACAACATATTTAAATACCGCCAAAATAAACAGCGGCGTTTCAATGGCATGAAATAGTTTTATTAATGATATCAGATAAACATTATGTAGTGATGCAGATAAAGCAATTCGGCAAATCATCACGAGTGCAGCAATTAATAGTGACTTTTTAGCACCCGCTTTATTAATAAAATAGGGTGCTAAGATCATACAGGCCGCCTCTAAAAAAACTTGAAAAGAGTTTAAATAACCATAAACGCGGTAACCATCTTCATTTTTTTCAAAAAAACTTGTGTAAAAATTTGGAAACAGTTGTTGATCATAAATGGTATAAAAACTATTTGTCCCAATAATAAAAAATACAAATAGCCAAAATTTTTTCATACCAAATAATGAGAAAATTTCACTTAATGTTGGAATGGTTGAGGTTTTTTCAATAACCCTATCCTTGTTTGCATCCACTGGATAACGTTTTGGCGTAAAGGTCAAATTAATAATAAAAAAGATAACAGCAACAGCAGATGCCATCCAAAAATTAATATGAGGATCGATACCAAATAAAATACCAGCAACAAACGTCGCGGCAGCATAACCAAACGATCCCCAAAAGCGAGCTGGACCAAACTCAAAACCAAATAAGCGGCTAATGCGCTCAATAAACGAATCAATTAAAGCACATCCAGAAATAAATCCGGCACTCAACACTGGTGCACCAATACAGACACCGATAATAAAATCACTTTTTAATAACGGCTCATAAACATAAATTAAAAACGGACCAATTAATATCATCACGATACTTTGAAAGGTAATAACAGCTTTGCCGATTTGTAATTTATCTTGAATGATGCCGTAAAATATCATAAAAAACATGGCAGCAGCCGAGTTTGCCGCATAAACCGTTCCAAGTTGCTCACCCGATAAGCCAATTTTACTTTTTAACCATATTGCATAAAAAGACCACCAAAGAGACCAAGCTGCATAAAAGGTAATAAGATAACCAGATGAAAACCAATAATTTCTATTTGCTATTATATTCATATTTATTACTCTTATATTGTGAAGTTTAACGTTAACATGTTAATGTTAACATTATTGTCACAATTGACAGAAAATAGATACAACCGGTTATCATAAATGATAACTCCCTCACACTTTTTATCATTTTTATTTGTGGTATCATCATTTGAAATAATTATTAGAAAAAGATTTTTTTAATGCTAAACAAAAGGATTTAATTATGGCTTCACTTAAGGATGTTGCAAAGTTGGCGTCGGTTTCGTTGATGACGGTATCACGCGCAATTAATAATCCTGAAAAATTAAATAAACAGACTTATAATCGGGTTCAAAAAGCAATTGAGCAACTTGACTATGTGCCGGACTTGTCAGCACGTAAAATTCGTGGCGATAACTCTGGCCCTCGTGCAATAGGTGTTTTAGCATTAGAAACAGCAATGACCCCTTTTTCTGTAGAATTATTACAAGCGATCGAAAAAACAGCACAACAACACGGTTGGAATACTTTTATTGTTAATCTATTTGATGATAAACAAGCTAATCATGCCATTAATACTCTGCTATCTTATCGACCTAATGGCATTATTTATACCACTATGGGACTAAGAAAAATTGAACTTCCGACAAAGTTACTCGGGAAAAACGTGGTATTAGCCAATTGCATCTGTGATAGTGAAGATCTAGCGTGTTATATTCCGGATGATTACACAGGTCAATACTACGCCATGCAACAAGTGATTAAAAAAGGCTATAAAAAACCATTATGTATTTATTTGTCAAATACCAGCTTAGCTGGTAAAACTCGCCGTAAAGGTGCCGAGCAAGCATGGTTAGACGCAGGTCGTAATTTAAATGACATTATCAGTTACCACACCACAACGGTAGAAAATAACCTTACCCAAGAATATATGATGACAGTTGATATATTAAAACAGCACTGTAACAAAAAACCAGACTTTGATGTGTTAATTTGTGGCAATGATCGTATTGCTTTTGTTGCTTATCAATTTTTGTTAAGTCAAGGTTTTCATATTCCAACAGATATCGCAGTTGTAGGTTATGATAATATGGTCGGCACAGGAGAACTTTTTTATCCACCGCTAACCACCGTACAATTACCTCATTATCAGATAGGCGAACAAGCCGCATTACACATCATAAACAACCAAACTAACAAAAACGTAATCTATGTACCTGCGCCATTTTTGCAACGAGATTCATTATAAACAAAAACTGTTATCCCACTACACTAAAGTAGTGGGATGATTAGCAATTATTCATAAATTGATTTTAACTGCCAACTATCTAATTTTA
This sequence comes from Gilliamella sp. B2969, assembly GCF_026536195.1. Classification (NCBI taxonomy): domain Bacteria; kingdom Pseudomonadati; phylum Pseudomonadota; class Gammaproteobacteria; order Orbales; family Orbaceae; genus Gilliamella; species Gilliamella sp. B2969. The sequence continues at coordinate 37,635 of NZ_JAFNOP010000007.1, read as the reverse complement.
TAATTTTTGCTTGGCCATTTTCAGCAAATAAGTTAACGATTCGTTTAGCCGGTAATTTTGGATAAATACGACTCGATAGACTATATAAATCACCATTAACAAAAACCTCAACAGATGAAGCATCAACATAAATATGCAAATTTAACTTTTTAGTTTTAGGTAACCGAACACTGCGATATCCCTTTAATGCTAATCCTGAAAGACTACGATCAAGTACAATACGATTCGATTGCAGATCCACATACAATAGTGTGGCTTGCTTACCATCTGGCGTTGCCGCTAGCTGTAAACCGAAACGTTCAGCATTACTTTGGGTTAAATCAATATCGACATTAATCTCGCAACTAATTGATTCAATATCGGTATTTTTCAATTCATTATTGAGTGTTATTTCACTCAGGTTTTTAGGCTTTTCTCGTAATGCTTCAAGCTCTTTAATTGGACGGTTACGGACATTATTATTGCGATCTAAAACTAATTCGCGCGGAAGCGTAAAGGCGCCCATCCATTTATCTTGTTTACTTGGCATCATTGATTCCCACATATCCATCCAAGCAAAAATAATGCGCCGACCATCTTTTGCAACAAACGATTGTGGTGCATAAAAATCATGACCAAAATCCATTTCTTGAAATGGTTTAACTATCGAAAACGTTTTCCCAGGTTGCCAATCACCGACAATATAGCCTGATTGGAATCGGTTACGGTATTGATAACCTTTTGCTTTCATACCTTGCGGTGAAAACATCAAGATCCATTTATCACCAAGCGGGAAAAAATCAGGGCATTCAAGCATATAGACATTAGGATCGATATGACTAACCACCACGTGATCAAATTGCCACTTTTTAAAATCGTGAGAGCGATACAATAATATTTGTCCAACATCATTGTTATCCCTTTGCCCAACCACCATCCACCATTGACCTGCTTGTTGCCAAACTTTGGGATCACGAAAATGCATAATGCCATCTTCTGGGGTTAAAATAGTGCCATGTTTTTCAAAATGAATACCATCTTTACTTGTAGCAAGGCATTGAGTTTGACAAATATGTTCATCATTCCCTTGACCTTGTAACCAAATATGACCGGTATAAACTAAACAAAGCTCACCATTTTTATCTATTGCCGATCCAGAAAAACAACCGCTTTTGTCAAACGCATCACCCGGTGCTAGCGCAATAGGTAATCTTTTCCATGTGACTAAATCATCACTCACCACATGCCCCCAATGCATCGGTCCCCAGTTTTCATCAAAAGGATGATGCTGATAAAAAGCATGGTACTGCCCTTTAAAATAGATAAGACCATTAGGATCGTTCATCCATCCAGACTGTGGTGCCAGATGAAAACGTGGATAGTACTGTTTATTCATTACCTTTTCTAACTGTTTAACAGCTTGATTTGCTTGATCGATTGCAATAGACATAAACTCCCCTTTATACATTCCGCATTAAATATAATTTTCATCAATATGATGACTTTAATATAGCCACCTTTCTTATCAAGCTATATTACCCTAACTTAATTGTTAACGTTAACTTTTGATCAATTAACAGGCAAAATATGTGATAATAATCACACATTTTTAACGTTAACAATGAATTTTTTTGTAAATGCTTTAGTCTATTGTTAATGACTAATTATAAAACTTCGTTTAAGCTGACTTAACTGTTTAAATAAACCAGCCATAAAGTCACAACACTTAAACCTATTAACTTTAAATTGAGTAACAAAATGAATAAAACTAAAGTCTGGTCGCTTGGCGATGCTGTTATCGATCTTTTACCATTTGGTGATATGAATTACAAAGCCTGTGCAGGAGGAGCACCTGCAAATGTCGCTATTGGTGTAGCGAAATTGGGACTTCCTTCCGCATTTATAGGTCGTGTTGGTAATGATCCTTTTGGTCACTTTATGGAAAAAACATTTAATCAATACCACGTTGATTGCCAAAGTTTAGAAAAAGATGATAATCATAGAACCAGTACGGTGGTGGTTGATCTGGGTAATAATGGCGAAAGGAGTTTTACTTTTTTAGTGTCGCCGTCTGCCGATCAGTTTCTATCTCAGCAGGCGATTCCTGATTTTAACCAAGATATTTTGCATTTTTGCTCGCTAGCTTTAGTTGGGCAGACTTGCCGTCAAACATTAAAAACAGCGATTGAAAGGTTGAATGGTAAAAAGGGTTTAATCAGCTTTGATGTCAATTTACGCGAACAAATGTGGCACAATAAAAACGAAATGCGCACAATTATTACACAATTTTGTCATGATGCCGACATACTAAAACTTTCTGATGAAGAGCTATTTTGGCTAACCGAATCTAACGATTGGAGTGCCGCTTTAAATAAGTTACAACAACATTATGATGCAACACTCAAATTAGTTACAAAAGGTAAAGATGGCAGTGTAGTTTTATGGCATGGTAAAACATTTTCGTTCGATTCCTATCATGTTAACAGCATTGATACAACCGGTGCCGGCGATGCTTTTGTTGCAGGATTATTAAGTAGTATTGCAACGTCCGGTATGCCAGACGATAAACTTATGTTAGAAAGCATGATGACTATTGCCAGTGCTTGCGGCGCGTTAGCGACAACTCAAAAAGGGGCGTTAACTGCACTTCCTGACAGCGCTTTTTTACAATCATTTATTAGTGATAACCCTGCATTAACAGCAAAACAAATGGCGTAGCAACATGAGCGAAAAAGAGAAAATGCTAGCAGGTATGCTCTATAACCCAGAGATCGATTTACTGGCTAACGAAAGGCTTTATGCACAAGATCTTTGTTTTCAAATAAACCAATTATCGCCACTAGCCAAACAGCAACGACAACAGTTATTCCAAATCCTATTAGGCAAAACTGGGCAACAGTTTACTATCATGCCTGGTTTTCAATGTGATTATGGCTACAATATTGAAATTGGCGAAAATTTTTTTGCTAATTTCAATTGCATTATGTTAGATGCGGCTAAAATTACTTTTGGCGATAATGTATTAGTTGCACCCAATTGTGGATTTTATACCTCAGGACACCCATTAAATAGTCAAATTCGCAATAGCGGACTTGAATTTGCAAAACCAATTACAATCGGCAATAACGTTTGGATCGGCGGCAATGTGATTGTATTACCTAATGTGACCATTGGCGATAACACCGTTATTGCAGCTGGTAGCATAGTTGATCGTGATATACCAAGCAATGTCATTGCGATGGGCACACCTTGCCGCGTCTATAAAACACAACTATAACACTTAAGTTATAGCTTACTACACTGTTGTCGAGCCCACTTATCAATTACTAACACATCCTCGATAGTCTTGGGTTCGGGTAAATTAAGTTTATCTAAGGTTGCCGCAACTTGATTTGCAATATCCATAAAACCGATTTTGCGTTGTAAAAAAGCCTCGACAGCGATTTCATTGGCGGCATTTAAAGCCGTCGTTGCCGCTTGCCCTTGATTAAAAGCATCTATCGCTAATTTTAAGCAAGGATAGCGATTAAAATCGGGGGCAGTAAACGTCAATGCCGAAACTTTTGTAAAATCTAAGGGTGGTACAGTTGACAAAATACGCTGTGGATATGACATAGCATAGGCAATAGGTGTACACATATCCGGTACACCTAGTTCAGCGATGACACTACCATCTTGGTAACGTACCATAGAGTGAATAATCGATTGAGGATGAATAATAATTTCCATTTCATCGAAACTGGCATTAAATAGCCATCTGGCTTCAATATACTCTAAGCCTTTATTCATCATCGTTGCTGAATCAACTGAAATCTTTTTTCCCATTGACCAATTAGGATGCGCAACCGCCTGCTCGGGTGTAACTGAAATGAGCGAGTTTAAAGGTAAATCTCGAAATGGACCACCCGAGCCGGTTAGTACTATTTTAGTTATGCCATAATCGGCTAAATGAGCAAAGCCTAATTGTTCTTGAACGGCACAAGGTAAACTTTGAAAAATAGCATTATGCTCACTATCGACCGGTAGTAACTGTGCGCCATATTGCTTCACCGCCTGCATAAATAAATGACCACAAGTCACTAATGACTCTTTATTTGCCAGTAATATACGCTTACCTTTTTTAATAGCAGCAAGGGTCGGTTTTAATCCAGCCGCGCCGACAATAGCCGCCATAACGTAATCGACTTCCGGTAATTGAGCTAAGTCACAGATAGCTTGTTCACCACTCGATACCTCAATATCTAAATTCAGATTTAGCAAATTAGCCTTAAGCGCTATGGCAGCTTGCTCATCAGCCATAGCCACGTATTTAGGTTTAAATTCTTGGCACTGTTCGGTCATTTTGCTGACATTTTTACCGCCGACTAAGGCATAAGCTTTAAATTGTGACCAATTTTGCCGAATAACGGCCAACGTACTACAGCCAATTGATCCTGTTGAACCTAAAATTGTAATATTTTTCATCATCAATAAATTAAACCGATATTATTATCGTTAAAAAAAGTAAGGTACTGAGCGCTTGGCGCTTTATCCGTAATCACTTGATAGAACTGATTAAGTTCAGCAATAAAAGCCGGCTTAACCTGATTAAACTTGGTATGATCAGCAATTAAAATATTCTGACAAGACTTATTTAAGGCTTGATGCTTCATACTCAGTTCATCAAAATCATAACAAGTAACACCTTGTATAAGATCTATACCTGCAGCCGAAATAAAAGCTTTATTAGGGCATATAAAATCTAATTGATTATGTGGACTAATACTGGTAAAGATGGCATTGTTAAGCTGATAATGCCCACCGCATAAAATAATTTTGCATTTCGGTTTATGTTGTAACGCTAAAAAGGCATTAAGCGAATAACAAATTGCAGTGAAGGATATATCCTCATGAATTGCATCGATAATAAAGGGGATGGTAGTACCACAATCAAAAAAAAGAGTATCGTTTTCGTTAACTAGTTGACTAACAAGCTTACCTATGTAACGTTTTTCTTCTACCTGTTTATCTTGCTGATCGCTAACAAAGTATTGGGTAATTTGATTTTGGGACTGATTAACAATATAACCGCCTAATACCGTTAAAGGTGAAGGTTGATTGTTAATATCACGCCGAATCGTCATTTCAGATACAGCTAACATTTGAGCCGCTTCTTTTAAATGAATTTTATCGGTCGATTTTAGGTACTCAATAAGTGCGTTAACTCTTTTTTGAGGTTGTGTTTCCATTGCCATTCCATTAAATAGCAATAAGCTACTTTGCAGTAGCTTATGAAAGGATCAATTAATAGTTGCTTGATGAGGTAGAATTGCCTGAAACAATTGCAATGCCTGCACTAGCGCCTAACCGTGTAGCACCAGCTTGAACCATTTTCTCAGCAGTTTGCCGATCGCGAATACCACCTGATGCTTTAACACCCATTTTATCACCAACGGTGTCTCGCATCAATTTGACATCTTCAGCCGTTGCGCCTGATGTACTAAATCCTGTAGAAGTTTTAACAAAAGCAACGCCAATTTCCTTGCAAATTGTACAAACTTTTACGATTTCATCTTTAGTTAACAAACAAGTTTCTAAAATTACTTTCAATGGCACTGAATTACATGCTTTGAAGACCGCATCGATATCTTTTTTAACGGCATCCCAATCATTGCTTTTTAGCCAACCAACATTGATAACCATATCAATTTCTTGCGCACCCGCTTTAACCGCCATTTCAGTTTCAAATGCTTTTGCAGAAGTTAACATCGCACCAAGAGGAAAACCAACAACCGAGCAAACTTTGACGTCGCTACCTTTTAATAAGCTAGCGGCTAAAGGTACATAACCAGAATTCACACACACGGAATAAAAATGGTACTGCTTTGCTTCATCACAGAGTTTACGTATTTGATCTTCTGTGGCATTCATTGCAAGTAGAGTATGATCAATATACTTTGCATAATCCATAAGCTTTCCTTTAATTATTATTAATGATGTCTAGTAAATATTGTTAGTCATTTATAAATGTTAGTAAATGTTATAAAAATAACAAATATAGCCCTATAATGTTATTTTCATCACATTATATACTTAAATTATGACAATTAGAAACAAAACTAATCACACAATATAGACAATTTAAGCCAATAATTACTAAATAAAACCTCAGTTATAATTAACCGTTTTTAAGTTTGGTAACATCAATATCTACCAGTCGTGTTTACAGTCGCTCATCCATTTGATCGAAGATCAATGATAAATCATGCCTAAAACTCTTTTCTATTTAGGATTAGTACTTTTACCATGATTAGCACTCAAATTAACTTTTTTCCGAATTTACGGTTAATTAGGCATAATGCTGAACTACCTATAATGGATTGGAATCATTAACCTGCTTTTGCGATGCTGACGGTGAATAGGAATTATCACTGCATCCAACAAATAAAATAATAAAACAGTAACTATCCATTTTTATGAAACATTAATTGAAAAAACCAATCTTAAGAAGCAAATTATTTACATAAAAAAAAGCCTAGTTGTTATAACTAGGCTTATAAACTCACAAATTAAAATTCCATTAACTCTTTTTCTTTATCGGCGAGTACCGAATCTAACTTTTTAATCGCCGCATCGGTAGCTTTTTGAATTAAATCTTGTGATTTACGTTCATCATCTTCTGAAATTTCTTTATCTTTTAACAGTGCTTTAATCTGATCATTGGCATCACGACGAATATTACGAATAGACACGCGACCTTGTTCAGCTTCATTACGCACGATTTTTGTTAAATCACGACGGCGTTCTTCAGTTAATGGTGGCAGAGGCACTCGAATTACTGTACCTGCTGATGCGGGATTAAGTCCTAAGTCTGAAGTTAAAATTGCTTTTTCAATCATTGGTGTTAATGATTTATCAAATACTGTAATAGCAAGGGTTCTTGCATCTTCTGCAACCACGTTCGCTAATTGACGTAGTGGTGTTGGACTGCCGTAATATTCAACCATAATACCATCTAATAAGCTTGGTGATGCACGGCCTGTTCTCACTTTAGAAATATGAGTTTGAAACGCATCAATACTTTTTTCCATGCGCGATTGCGCTTCTTTTTGAATCTCATTTAGCATAATAAAAACCTTATTTAAAATAACAAAGACTAACAGCTAACTGTTGCCTGATTATTAATTAATGTTCCTTCTGGTTCACCTAAAATGACACGGCGTAATGCACCAGGTTTATTCATATTAAACACACAAATAGGTAAATTGTGATCACGCGCTAATGTAAATGCGGCAAGATCCATAACTTTTAGTTCATCATCTAACACTTTTTCATAATTTAATGTTTTATAAAGTGTTGCATTTGGATCTTTAACAGGATCAGCAGAATATACACCATCAACTTTAGTCGCTTTTAGAACCACATCTGCTTCAATTTCGATACCACGTAAACAAGCAGCAGAATCGGTTGTAAAAAACGGATTACCTGTACCTGCTGAAAGGATAACCACCTTACCATGACGAAGTAAGCTAATTGCTTCAGTCCAACGATAATCATCACACACACCATTTAAAGGTATAGCAGACATTAAACGCGCATTAACTTCTATTCGATGCAGAGCATCACGCATTGCAAGACCATTCATTACCGTTGCTAGCATCCCCATGTGATCGCCAACTACTCGATTCATACCTGCTTTAGCAAGACCTGCACCACGAAATAGGTTACCGCCCCCAATAACAACAGCCACTTGAACATTCATTTCGATTAGTTCTTTTATTTCTTGTGCCATACGGTCAAGAACGGTGGGATCAATACCAAAACCTTCATCGCCTTGTAGTGCTTCACCACTGAGTTTTAGAAGAATACGTTTATAGAAAGGGGTTACCATATGAAGTCTCACTATTTCGTTATTTAATTACCTGACAAACTAGGTTAGCTAGCGGGTAATAATTTTAAAATATTTTGTAGATAAACAAAACCGCCTTTACGGCGGTTTTTATAAAACAATTAAGATTGTTTCGACATCGCAGCAACTTCGGCTGCAAAATCAACTTCGACTTTTTCGATACCTTCACCCACTTCAAAGCGGATAAATGTCGCAACTGTCGCTTTTTTCTCAGCAAGTAGATCACCTACAGTTTTACTTGGATCCATTACAAATGGTTGACCAGTAAGCGATACTTCACCCGTGAATTTACGCATACGGCCTTCAACCATTTTTTCAGCGATTTCACGTGGTTTACCTGATTGCATTGCAATATCGATTTGAATATTGCGTTCATGTTCAACCACATCAGCCGGAACATCACTTGGATTAACATATTCAGGTTTACTTGCAGCGATGTGCATAGCGATATGTTTAACTAATTCTTCATCACAGCCACTGTTAGCTGCAACTAAAACACCGATACGAGCACCATGTTGGTAACTACCAACCACATCACCAGCGATTGCTTGAACACGACGAATACCAATGTTTTCACCGATTTTAGCAACTAACGCTGTTCGCTCTTCTTCAAATTTAGCTTGTAAAGCAGCAAGATCAGTAATGTGATCATTTAATGCAGCTGTTGCTACTTTTTCGCTGAATGCGATAAAACCAGCATCTTTTGCAACAAAGTCTGTTTCACAGTTGATTTCTAAAATAATACCTGATTTTTTATCAGCAGAAATTTTAGAAATAATTACACCTTCAGCAGCAACACGGCCAGCTTTTTTAGCCGCTTTTGCTTGACCTGATTTACGCATATTGTCGATAGCAAGATCAATATCACCATTCGCTTCAACTAATGCTTTTTTACATTCCATCATGCCTGCGCCTGTTCTTTCACGCAGTTCTTTTACCATAGAAGCGGTAACTTCAGCCATTTTTTAATCCTCTATTTAACCATTGTGATGATTTTCATTAGAATGGGTCGATACTGATTATCGACCCTGAAAATATTTGAGTTTATTACTCAGCTGCTGGCGCTTCTTCAACAAAGCTTTCTTCAGATACTGGAGATTGGTTTTGTTCACGACCAGAACGTACTGCATCAGCAACCGCATTTGCATATAATTGAATAGCACGAATTGCGTCATCATTACCTGGAACAATATAATCAATACCATCTGGATCTGAGTTTGTATCAACAACAGCAATGACTGGAATACCTAAATTGTTAGCTTCTTTGATTGCGATATGTTCATGGTCTGCACCAATAACAAAAATCACATCGGGTAAGCCACCCATATTTTTAATTCCACCCAAGCTATTTTCTAATTTAGCCATTTCGCGAGCACGCATTAGTGCTTCTTTTTTGGTTAATTTGTCAAATGTACCATCACTAGCTTGTGTTTCTAAATCTTTTAAACGTTTGATTGATTGACGTACTGTTTTCCAGTTAGTCAACATACCACCTAACCAACGGTGATTTACGTAGTATTGCCCACAGCTTTCTGCTGCTTGTTTAATCGCTTCGCTAGCTGCACGCTTTGTACCAACAAATAAAATTTTACCTTTACGAGCGGCAATCTTGTTTAATTCAGCTAACGCTTCGTTGAATAAAGGAACTGTTTTTTCAAGATTGATGATGTGAACTTTATTACGAGCACCAAAAATAAATGGTTTCATTTTTGGGTTCCAATAACGAGTTTGGTGTCCAAAATGTACACCCGCTTGTAACATATCGCGCATTGATACTGTAGTCATGATTTCCTCATTTTGACGTTGGGGTTATGCCTCCACATATCCGCTTTATCCGACCTTATGACTTAAAGTAAAAGGCACCCCGGCAAAGAGTAATGATATGTGTGTGTTATAACGTTAATTAAATTTTAAAATTTTTGCTTTACCTCACAAGGATTTTTTGAAAAATGAATGTGAAGAGTTGCGCGCGTTTTATACCATATTTAGATAAGGTTTGCTAGCGTTATTTCTATAAAAATAGCAACAATAGTGTTATGCATTAAAAAGAAAGTAACCTCAAAAAATAAAAATTTGAATAAATTTCGTGAACTTACTAAGTATTTTTTTAATCCACAAATATAAACGCTAGCTTTATTAATACTGTGTGTTTACACGTTAAAAATTAGCTTTACTGTCATCTTGTTAGCTTATGTCGTTAGTCTTCATTCACTTTTTAATTATGCTTCTATTCTAATCGTATTAAGAATATACAATATCAACCGATAAAAAGATGTTATAACGAGTTAAAAGAGATATTACTAAGAGTAAGTTATATTAAAAAGCTTTTGTATCCTCATGCGTTAAAGATAAATTACCGTTATTTGCCGATTTTAGTGATTAAAAATTACGTGTAACAAATGACTTTTATCCCGACTTTAGCCACGCATAAAATAGTTAATATTTAAGCTAAACCGGCCAAAATTACTTTAGAAAAACGAGAGCTTATAGTAGATGAGCTAGATGTAACATCAATAGTTGCTGATCTTAAAAGTTTTAATGCGTTACATCTGGTAGATTTTTATACCGTTTGACATCGTAACGCTCTTCTTTTCAAAACGTTGTTGGAAAGATAATTTTATAAGACCAAACAGTTATCTTTTTAAAAGGGATGAGTAATAAACAGGCAATGCTCGTAAATCAAGCAAGATAGAATAAATATTGTCGCGTGACTAACAAAGTAATAAGCGCTGTAAGAACGTTACCTTTGTGCTGTGAATAAGTTGACAAATTGTTTTATGTTATAAAAAACCATTCAATAAGTTTTGACTTATTAAATGGTTTAATAAAATTTAGTTAAATACTTAGTTAAATATTTGATTGAATTTTAAACAAATCCAATCCCATACCGATCCAAAGAATCCTGTTTCTTCAACATCTTGTAATGCAACTAATGGTTGTTCATTAATAATTTTGCCATCTAATAAAAACTGCATTTTACCTACACTGGTCCCTTTAGTAATAGGTGCGTAAATATAATCATCAATAATATATTGTACTTGTACATCAGCCGAACGTCCTTTTGGCACAGTAACATAAGCACCTTCAATTGCACCCAACTGAATTTTATTTTGATCGCCATACCAAATAGATTCTGTTGTTAATGGCGTACCTGCTTTGACTGGATTAGCTGTTTCGAAGAAACGAAATCCCCAAACTAATAACTTTTTACTCTCTTCTTCACGTCCTTTAAACGTGCGTCCACCTAATACAGCAGAAATTAAACGCGTATTACCATCAACAGCTGAGGCAACTAAATTATAACCAGCAGCATTGGTATGCCCAGTTTTAATACCATCAACATTTAAAGTGGTATCCCAAAGTAAACCATTTCGGTTTAATTGTGGTTTAGATAATGTGTAAGTAAACTCTTTTTCTTTATAAATAGCGTACTCGGAAGGTAAATCATGGATTAATGCTTTTCCTAAAAATGCCATATCTTTTGCTGTTGTATATTGCCCGGGTGCATCTAAGCCATGTACAGTTTCAAAATGCGTATGCTCTAAACCTATTTTTTTTGCATATTCATTCATTAAATTAACAAAAGCACCTTGGCTACCCGCAATATGTTCAGCCATTGCGATACAGGCATCATTACCAGATTGGATGATTATTCCTTTATTTAAATCAGAAACCGAAACCGTTTTACCCACTTCTAAAAACATCAATGATGAGCCTTTTAAAATAGGATTTCCTGTTGCCCAAGCATCTTTACTTACAACGACCATATCATCATTTTTGATACGCCCTGATTGTAATGCTTGGCCAACTACATAACTGGTCATCATTTTCGTTAAACTTGCTGGATCGCGTTGTTGTTCAGCATTATATTGCGCTAAAATTTCACCAGATTTAGCATCAATTAAAATATAAGATTCAGCATCTAATTGAGGAATAGCAGGAATAGGAAAAGCCATTTCAGCTGATGCCGAAGAACAAATTGCAAGCGCTAACAAAGCAAAAGATAATTTAAATTTCTTTTTCATTTAATTCAATTCCGTTAAATATTTTTAGATAACATGTATCGATGAGTGTGAATAGACATCATAATGCCAAAACTTGCCATTAATACGACTAAGGAAGAGCCACCATAACTTATTAGCGGTAATGGTACACCAACTACCGGTAAGATTCCACTAACCATACCAATATTAATAAAGACATAAACAAAAAACACTAAAATTAAACCACCTGAGAGTATACGACCAAATGTGGTTTGAGCTTGCGCCGCAATAACTAATCCACGGATAATTAAGCATAAAAATAACACTAATAGTATTATCGTGCCGATAAAACCAAACTCTTCAGCAATAACGGAAAAAATAAAGTCAGTATGTCTTTCCGGTAAAAATTCTAACTGAGATTGCGTGCCTTCAAGCCAGCCTTTACCCCAGATCCCGCCAGAGCCGATAGCGGTTTTAGATTGAATAATATGATAACCTGCACCACTAGGATCGAGTTCAGGATTAAATAACATTAATACTCGAAGTCGCTGATAATCATGCATAAGAAAAAACCACATTATCGGTAAAAATATCGCAATTAAAATAATAGCAATAAAAATAAATCGCCAATTGATGCCAGCTAAAAATATGATAAAAATACCTGACATAACAATTAAAATTGCAGTACCTAAATCTGGCTGCATAGCAACAAGTAAAGCAGGAACAGCAATAATAATTAAAGTTTGAAAGGTATTTTTTAATGGTGGTGGACAACCATCACGATGAATAAATTTAGCGACCATTAATGGGACAGCTATCTTAGCAATTTCAGAGGGTTGAAAGCGTAAAATACCTAAATCCAACCATCGCTGCGCACCTTTACTTACATAACCAAAAATATCGACCAATAACAACATCAATATACAGAACAAATATAAATATGGCGCCCATTTTTCAAAGGTTCTAGGCGAAAATTGCGCAATTGCAATCATGACAACATAACCAAGTAAAATTTGAATTACCCGTTTTTGCATCATATCAAAATCTTGACCAGTAGCACTCCAAAGAATATAAAGGCTATAGCCAAGTAATAGTGTAATAAATAAAAAAAATAGTGGATCGATATGGATTTTTTGCCAAAAAGTTTTTTTAATATTATTCATAATTAATCTTCATGCCCTGCATGTGATGGAGTTTCATCTAATTCCGTTGAATTATCGCCTAATAGATAGTAATCCAATATTTTTCGCGCGACGGCTCCGCCATTTGAGCTACCACCACCACCATTTTCAAGCACAATGGCTAACGCAATAGTTGGTTTATCAAAAGGAGCATAAGCAACAAACAACGCATGATCACGTAAGTGTTCAGGAATTTTATGGGCATTATAAACTTCATCTTCTTTTAAACCATAAACTTGTGCAGTGCCCGATTTACCAGCTGCTTGGTATTTTGCATCAGCATAAACTTTTCGAGCTGTTCCCCGTGCACCAAACATTACCCGATGCATGCCTTCTTTAGCTAATGCCCAGTAATTGGGATTAACATCAACTAAGCTATTAGTTTCAATATAATTTTGTTGATTAACTGCAGGTGGATTCGAATTGGTATTTAAAATATCGCTCTTTTTATATAATAAAAAATGTGGCGTATAAGTTTTACCATTATTAATCAAAATAGTAAGTGCTTTAGCTAACTGTATAGGTGTTGCTGTCCAATAACCTTGGCCAATCCCTACCGGAATAGTGTCACCTTGTAACCAAGCTTTTTTATAACGTTGCATTTTCCATTCACGACTAGGCATAACGGCTTTATTTTCTTCATTTGGTGAAATATCAATACCGGTTCTTTCACCATAACCGAATTTAGTCATCCATTGATGTAAACGATCGATACCCATATCATAAGCAACTTGATAAAAATAGGTATCAACTGATTCTTCAATTGCTCTTAACACATCAACGCGCCCATGTCCCCATTTTAACCAGTCTCGATATCGTCTATCGGTACCAGGTAGTTGCCACCAACCCGGATCATTAATAGTCGATTTGGGTGTGACAACACCTTCACTTAAAGCGGCAATGGCAATATAGGGTTTTACTGTTGAAGCAGGCGGATAAGAGCCAAGTAATGCTCGGTTATAAAGAGGTTTATTAGGATCATTGAGTAATTCGCTATATTTAGCATTCGATATTCCACCAACAAACGGATTAGAATCGTAACTCGGACTTGAAACCAATGCTAAAATTTCACCATTATTAGGATCAATAGCAACCACTGCTGCTTTTCGGCCAGCAAGTAACTGTTCGATATAAAGTTGTAATTTAAGATTGATAGACAGGTAAATATCTTCACCAGCTTGTGGTGGATGCTGATTAAGTTGACGAACAATGCGCCCTCGGCTATTAACTTCAACTTTTTCATATCCTGGCGTACCATGTAATACATCTTCGTAGTATTTTTCGATACCCATTTTACCTATATTAAAGGTTGCCACATAATCACTGGTTTTATTTTCATCATCTAAACGTTGTTTATCAGCAGTATTAATTTTTGAAATATAGCCAATAATATGCGTTAATGATGCGCCAAATGGATAATAGCGATGCTGTATACCCACAATTGAAACATAAGGGAAACGATGTTGATCAACAACAAAACGCGCAATTTGCTTTTGAGTTAAATTGTCCTTAAGTGGCACCGGTCGATGAGCTTTATAATTACGGCGTTCTTTTTGAAAATTTTCAATATCTTCGTCAGTCAAATTAACAATATTTTTTAATTCATTAAATTGCTCATTAAGATTTTTGATTTTATCAGGAATAATATTGAGTTGATAAGTTATATTGTTAATGGCTAAGGGTGTGCCATTGCGATCATAAATCATTCCACGGCTAGGTGGAATGGGAATAATTTCGATACGATTATTATTCGATTTTGTACTGTAATAACTAAAATTAGAAATCTGCAAATCAGCTAAATTACCGAGTAAAACCGATATTAATAATAAGATAATAACAAAAGCAAATAACACTCGCCGCAAAAACAGGTTTGTTTCTGCCGAGTGATCTCGAATATTGCTTCTCTTTTTTTTACTTGAGATAGGGATAATATGACTCCTCTAAATACTTCTTTCGCCAGATTGATGCTTATGTTGTTCTTCCCAATTTTCATAAGCATTGACGATTCTTGCAACCACAGGATGACGAACAACATCTTCACTATTAAAAAAATTGAAGCTAATTTCGTCAACTTGGCTTAATACTTCAATTGCATGACGTAATCCAGATTTTTGATGGCGAGGTAAATCAATTTGCGTGATATCACCAGTAATGACTGCTTTAGAATTAAAACCAATACGGGTTAAAAACATTTTCATTTGTTCAATAGTCGTATTTTGGCTTTCATCCAAAATAATAAATGCGTCATTAAGAGTACGTCCACGCATATAAGCTAGAGGCGCAACTTCAATAACACTTTTTTCAATGAGTTTTTCAACCTTTTCAAAACCTAACATTTCAAATAAAGCATCATAAAGAGGACGTAAGTAAGGATCCACTTTTTGACTTAAATCGCCGGGTAAAAAACCCAGTTTTTCACCGGCTTCAACCGCAGGGCGAGTTAATACAATTCGACGAATTTGTTGCTTTTCCAAAGCATCAACCGCTGCGGCTACCGCTAAATAGGTTTTACCTGTTCCTGCCGGACCAATACCAAACGAGATATCATAATCTAACACATGCGCAATATATTGCGCTTGATTTGCTGTTCTGGGTTTGATTACACCACGCTTAGTTTTTATCATAACAAGCTTACCTGCTTGATAATCAACATAAGCAGGTAAGTGTTCACTTGCTTTTTCAAGTGCCCCAGATTCTTTGATAGCTAAATGAATCTGTTCTGGTTCAATATCAACTATTTTATTTTTTAATTTAGTTTGCTTATAAAGTACTTTTAAAATATCGTTGGCCGCAGTAACACAAATAGGATCACCGGTAATTGAAAATAGATTACCACGATGGTTAATTTCAATACCCAATCGACGCTCTAATTGTTTTATATTGTCATTATAAGGACCACAAAGACTATTTAACCGCTGATTATCAGCCGGCTCAAGTAAAGTTTCACAAGTCAAAATATTCAATGATAAGTCCTCTAATAATTAAAATTAACTGCCAATGCGTTATTGATATAATATTTAATATTTTAACGCATTAAAAAGTGCACAGCATAGTGATAACACTTCACGATATTTTCTTATAGTTATGGATGATAAATACCCACCCCTAAATCATTTTCTTTACGCGTTCGTGAAATTACTGACATTGGCGATTGATTGACTCGTAAATCCATTTCATCTTCAGTACGAACCACTCTTCCTCGTAAGGAATTAGGATAAATATCAGTTATTTCTACATCAACAAATTTTCCAATCATATCTGGTAGACCTTCAAAATTAACAATACGATTATTTTCAGTACGTCCTGTTAATTCCATTAAGTTTTTCTTCGAAGGTCCTTCAACCAAAATACGTTGCACAGTATTTAACATGCGGCGACTAAATTGCATCGCTTGTTGATTAATGCGCTCTTGCAATATATATAAACGCTGTTTTTTCTCGTCTTCTGTGACGTTATCTTCCATTTCGGCTGCTGGCGTACCTGGTCGTGCTGAATAGACAAAGCTATAACTTAAATCAAAATTCACATCAGCAATGAGTTTCATGGTTTGTTCAAAATCTTCTTGGGTTTCACCAGGGAATCCAACAATAAAGTCTGAACTAATTTGAATGTCAGGACGAACTTTGCGTAATTTACGAATAATTGATTTATATTCAATAGCGGTATGTGTGCGTTTCATCAGATTTAACACACGATCTGAACCACTTTGTACCGGCAAATGTAAAAAGTTAACTAATTCTGGCGTATCACGATAAACATCGATAATATCATCAGTAAATTCAATTGGATGACTGGTTGTAAAACGAATACGATCAATACCATCAATAGCCGCAACTAAGCGTAGTAGTTCAGCAAAAGAACAGATATCACCATCAAATGTTGGACCGCGGTAAGCATTTACATTTTGACCGAGTAAATTGACTTCACGAACGCCTTGTTCAGCAAGTTGAGCTATTTCATAAATAACATCATCACATGGCCTACTGACTTCTTCACCTCGAGTATAAGGTACCACACAGTAAGTACAATATTTATTACATCCTTCCATAATCGATACAAAAGCTGTTGGCCCTTCACTACGCGGCTCTGGCAAACGGTCAAATTTTTCAATTTCAGGAAAGCTGACATCAACAACATGATTGCCTTTACCACTACGAACTTGCTCAATCATTTCAGGCAGACGATGGAAAGTTTGTGGTCCGAAAATAATATCAACAAATGGTGCGCGTTTACGAATATGTGCACCTTCTTGTGAAGCAACACAACCACCTACCCCAATAATAATATTTGGATTATGTTGTTTTAAGTTTTTCCAACGACCTAATTGATGGAATACTTTTTCTTGGGCTTTTTCACGAATAGAGCAAGTATTGAGTAATAAAATATCTGCTTCTTCTGCATTTTCTGTTAAAGTTAAACCGTGGGTGGATTCAAGGAGATCTGCCATTTTAGTTGAATCATATTCATTCATTTGGCAGCCCCAAGTTTTGATATGTAGTTTTTTGCTCATCAATAACTCAGCTATATTTAATTGTTAAAATGAAAACGGGTTTAAATCCGCGATTTTAGCGTGCCATATTGTAATCCTTTGTAATAGTAGGGTCTATAATAAAAATGAAAAATAACAAAACAAAGTAACGTATTGGATTTTTTTATTGAATATAGCAATATGTTAGAAAAAATTTAACAGTAAAAAATAGGCTATTTTGCTAACTAAAAACATTACCAATCAATTTACTATTTAGCGTTTAGTCAAAATTTATCGTAAAGATAATTTTGCTATAACTGATTTATTAATAACGTAATTTTTAATTTTTCTAGTCGTGTAAAATAAGTAGGTAAACTGAAAAATGCATGATAACGCCAATTTGATTACTTCCTATTTTCATCAAAAATATAAATTTCATTATTTAAAAGTTTTAACAGACAGCACCAACAGAACCAAATTGATTAAACCTGAGTTAAATATAATCCTAACCTGAATAAAAAATATCAAGGCCGCGGCTATAACATAATCAATTGATAACTTATCACATAAAAAAGCTAATTAAAGATGAGAATCATTCTTTTTAATATCAATATATTTTATGCTATTATTCACGATCAATTTATTTAGAAAATAATGTGTTTAGATATGTCAAAAACATTTAGTCCAACAAAACGCCTACTCATTAAAGGTATTATTGCGACATGTTTATTATCTGTCACAAAAGTAGGTTTTGCAGCAAACTTAGCTCAGGTCATAGCTGTTAGAGTTTGGCCTTCATCGACCTATACTCGAATAACATTAGAATCGAATGTAAATTTAAAATTCAAACACACTTTATTGACCAATCCAGACAGGCTTGCCATTGATATTGAGAATATTAATTTAGATGCTACTTTAAAAAAGATTTCATCTAAAGTATTACCTCGAGATCCCTATATCAAATCAATAAGTGTTGCCCAACTTGATTCAAAAAAAGTTCGAATCATGATCAATTTGAAGCAAGGTATTCAACCCAATACCTTTAGCTTATCGCCTGTAGCTGAATTTAAACATCGTTTAGTCATCGATCTTTATCCATCTAAACCTTCATCAGCAACAGATGATGATCCTTTGCTTGCATTATTAGAAGAGTATAAAAAAGGCGATCTTAATAAAAAACAATCTCAGATCAAAACAACAGCCAATAAAAGCAAAAACGCACCTATTATTGTTGTTCTCGATCCTGGACATGGAGGTGAAGATCCTGGTGCTATTGGTAATAATAAGACGCGTGAAAAAGATGTCGTATTACAAATTGCCCGTCGAGCTTACAGTTCTTTGAAAAAAGAACCTAATATAAAAGTCTACATGACTCGTAATGAGGATGTCTTTATACCATTAAAAGTAAGAGTAGCCAAAGCTCGATCATTACACGCTGATATTTTTATTTCTATTCATGCCGATGCCTTTGCCAGCCCATCAGTAAAAGGATCGTCAGTATTTGCCTTATCCACACGCGGCGCAAGTAGCTCAGCAGCTAGCTATTTAGCACAAACACAAAATGAAGCCGACCAAATAGGTGGCGTTAGCCGTAGTGGTGATAAATATTTAGATAATACCATTTTGGATTTAGTACAAAAAACCACACTGAGCAATGGTATATTACTCGGCAATGCAATTTTAAATCGAATGAAAAGTGTCAATAAATTACATAAACCGTCACTTGAAAAAGCCGGATTTGCTGTATTAAAAGCACCGGATATTCCTTCGGTTTTAGTCGAAACTGCTTTTATTAGTAATGCTACAGAAGAACAAAAATTAAAAACAGCTTCGTTCCAAAATCAAGTATCTAAAGCAATCGTAGATGGGATTAAAGATTACGTCAAAAGACGTAAAAACTAGTAGTAGTAATTAAATATAACACTATTGAATTATCACTAAACGTCTTTCCGCATCTAATTGAGGAATAGTCAATTTAATATTTTGTTTAAGCATAAAACCATCCGGAATGGTGTCGATCTCACTGCCTTTAAGCGCATAAAAAGCACCATGTTCATTAGGTAAATGTTTACACCAATTAAGCATATCTTGCAGGGAAGCAAAAGCACGACTAATCACACCGTCAAACTTTTTATCGCAATATTGTTCAATTCGACTTTGTACTGGATGTATATTAGTTAACTTTAATTCAAATTGAACTTGTTTTAAAAAACGAATTCGTTTACCTAAACTGTCAACGAGATCAAATTGTTTTTCAGGGTTGATAATTGCTAATGGAATGCCAGGTAAACCTGGCCCTGTTCCAACATCAATAAACGTTTTACCTTCTAAATAAGGCGATACAACAAGACTATCCATAATATGCTTAACTAACATTTCGTTAGGATCTCGCACGGCAGTTAAATTGTAAGCTTTATTCCACTTATGTAACATTTCAACATAATTAATTAACAGATCTATTTGCTGATCAGAGATCAAAAGATCGGTTTGATCAATTAGATTAGTGAGTTTCTTTTTTAACATAATTCTTCTTTTTTAAGTAAACCAGTAACATTGAAATAGCAGCAGGCGTAATACCCGAAATACGTGAAGCTTGCCCAATAGAAACAGGTTTATGTTGTTTTAATTTAGCCACCACTTCATTAGATAACCCTGATATTTCTGCATAATCAATATGCGCAGGAATCAATGTTTGTTCATTACGTTTTTGACGCTCTATTTCTTCAATTTGTAGTTTGATATAACCATCATACTTGACTTGAATTTCAACTTGTTCAGCCGCTTGCGGATCGCTTAACCCTGGCGCAAACAGTGATAGTTTTTTTAACGTTTGATAATTCATTTCAGGGCGTTTTAGTAGCTCTTCGCCATTGGCTTCTTTGGTTAAATTAGCACTTAAGACCGCATTTACTTCATCAATGGTTTCGATGTGAGGGTGAACCCAAATATCACGCAGACGTGCCCTTTCTTGTTCCACTGCTTCAAATTTTTCATTAAATTTTTGCCAACGGTAATCATCAACCATCCCTAATTTACGTCCGATTTCAGTTAAGCGAATATCGGCATTATCTTCACGTAACATCAAGCGATATTCGGCACGAGATGTAAACATGCGGTAAGGTTCGTTTGTGCCTAATGTACAAAGATCATCAACCAAAACGCCCAAATAAGCTTGATCACGTGTTGGATACCATTGATCTTGATCATATACAAATCTTGCTGCATTTAACCCAGCTAGCATTCCTTGGGCCGCGGCTTCTTCATAACCTGTTGTGCCGTTGATTTGACCGGCTAAAAATAGCCCTTTGATCACTTTACTTTCTAACGTTGGTTTAAGATCTCTTGGATCAAAATAATCATATTCGATCGCATAACCCGGTCTTACAATATTCGCATTTTCAAGCCCTTTCATACTACGTACAAATGCAAGCTGGGTATCAAAAGGTAGACTTGTTGAGATCCCATTTGGATAGATTTCATTACTATCTAATCCTTCTGGTTCCAGATAGATCTGATGGGAATTACGATCAGCAAAACGCATGATCTTATCCTCAATGGAAGGGCAGTATCTTGGCCCGACACCTTCAATAACCCCTGTGTACATAGGACTGCGATCTAAACTGTTACGAATGATCTCGTGTGTGGTTTCGTTAGTACTTGTTATATAACATGGGATCTGCCTTGGATGTTCACTAGCCTGACCTAAAAATGAGAATACTGGAACGGGATCATCGCCATATTGTTTTCCAAGTTTTGAAAAATCGATGGTTCTTGCATCAATACGAGGTGGTGTACCTGTTTTTAAACGACCCATTCTAAATGGATATTGATGCAATGATTTTGATAAACCAATTGATGCTGGATCGCCGGTTCTTCCCCCGCTGTAATTGTCTAAACCTATGTGGATCTTTCCATCTAAGAAGGTGCCTGCTGTTAATACTACGGCTTTCGCTCTGAAAGATACGCCCATTTGAGTTTTTACACCTGTGATCTGATCGTTTTCGATGATCACATCTTCAACTGATTGTTGAAATAGCATTAAATTAGGTTGGTTTTCAAGTGTTGTTCGGATCACTTTTCGATAAAGCGATCGATCTGCCTGTGCGCGAGTAGCTCGCACAGCAGGTCCTTTACTACTATTTAAGATCCTAAACTGGATCCCTGCTAGATCAATAGCGTGTGCCATGAGTCCGCCCATTGCATCGATCTCTTTTACTAGATGCCCTTTACCAATACCACCAATTGCAGGGTTGCAAGACATTTGACCTAACGTATTGATATTATGGGTTAATAGTAGTGTTTTTCTGCCCATTCTAGCTGATGCCATTGCTGCTTCTGTTCCTGCATGGCCGCCACCAACAATAATGACATCAAAAAGATCTGGATAAAACATAAAAGCCTCGTTGTTTTTATTTATATACTGATGATCGTCGTTTTGGATCAGGTGATTTGGGTTTATTTAGCGTTAGGAATTGTACTCATCTTTTTGATTACGTCAAATGATCTATTTTGATCGCTATTTAAATTAAATAAGATCTTTTATTTGATCTTTTTATTTTTATTGTTATTAGTTTAGATGACTTCTGTTGATAACTTAGTTTTGCCATTATTATTTAGGATCTTAGTTGTGATCTAATGCTGTTAATTGATCGGATCTTTTTGGATTTAGACTTGTTTATAACTATTGTATTTATCCACAATTGTTTTTGTCTTTAAGGTTATTAATCCGATTATAACAGCTTATTAGCCGTATTTATCACAAAGTTATCCACAAAAAATAAGTTTGTTTGCTTAAATTTTGATATATTAGTGATGATGTTTTAAACACTGCTATTTGATCTGTATTGCTCAATTTAACTTATTAAGTAAGATGGTTATTGTGCTTGATTTGTTTTATACAAAAGTGATTGATTTTTGTGGTAGCAAATTTATACTTATCATGAAATTATTTTTATTGTGAGGTTATTTTATTACTCTTTCACAGTTACCTTTACCTTTTTCTTTATCTAATAGTGAAACTTTTGATAGTTTTTATGTGGGCGATAATCAATTATTGTTCGATTCGTTACAAGCTTTATTTGATAAGCCAGGTTTCAATGTTTTTTATATGTGGTCGGCAAGTGCTTCTGGTCGGACTCATTTGTTGCATGCTTCAAATCAAAATAAGTTAGCCAGTTATATTCCTTTAAAGCAGTATTACCATCTTGTTCCCGAAATTTTACAAGGCTTGGATAATTATGATTTAGTGTGTTTAGATGATATTGATGCTATAGCAGGTCACAGAGATTGGGAAGAGGCTATTTTCGATTTATTTAATCGTTTAACTGAGAAAAATGTAAGTAAGTTATTAATTACAGCTAATGCACCGCCTAAACAGATTTGTTTTACTTTACCTGATTTGGTTTCTCGATTATCTTGGGGACAAGTTTATCAATTAAAAGAATTGAGTGATGATGATAAGCTTAAAGCTTTACAATTAAGAGCTAAATTAAGTGGTTTTGAATTATCAACCGAAGTTGGATTGTTTTTATTAAAACGTGTTAATCGTGATATGCGTACACTGTTTTCTTTATTAGAAAAGTTTGAAGTTGCAACGCTTGCTCAACAACGTAAGTTAACTATTCCTTTTATTAAATATATTTTGGATTTGTAGTATGAGTAAAAAGCCTGAAGCTATCGTTTTTTTTGATTTAGACGGAACACTATTTAATAGTCAAATTGAAGTTTTACCCAGTTCTTATCAAGCTATAAATAAGCTTAAACAAAATAATATTATTCCCATGTTGGCGACGGGACGAACGCCTTGTGAAGTCGTTGACTTGATGCATAAAACACAAATCGATTCAATTGTTGGAATGAATGGTCAAGTGGTACTTTATCAAGGTGAAACGGTCTTTACAAATAATATTGATAAAGATGTGATAGCTAGAATTTATCAATTTTCCAAACAACAAATGGATATACCTCTCTCTTTTTATAATTATGAAATTATGCGTGTTTCGCAAGATAGTCAACCTGCTAAGGTATTTTATCATTATTTAAAACAACCCGTTCCTCCCGTTGATGATCAGATCTATTTAAATCAACCTATTCAAATGTTATTGCTGTTATGTGAATCAGGCGAAGAACATTATCGTGATCTATTTCCTGAATTGACCTTTATTCGTAATACCCCCTATTGTGTTGATGTTTTTAATCACGGTGGTTCTAAAGGAAATGGCATAACTCAGTTATTACAGCGAAAAGGGTTCACCGACGTACCAACTTATGCATTTGGTGATGGAATGAATGATTTCGAGATGTTCTTAACGGTTGATCATCCAATCGCCATGGCTAATGCCGTTGATGGGCTAAAAGCACATGCTGAATTTATCACTGATGATAATAATAATGATGGAATCGCTAAAGCTTTACAGAAATTTGGTTTGATTTAATTTTATTAAAAATAAAAATAAAAATAATTTAATTTATCTATAATGATATTTAGATCAATATCTTTTTACTAAAGCAGTTATTATAATCATAACTAGCGGGTTATTTTACTCGTGCTCTCATTTTTGGTGTTGTGTCTTGTTTAATCTATCTGATTTTATGAATTACTTGAGTGTGAATTGATTTGTCTAGTTTTATGCAGTAAGTAAACAAGAAACTTAATGATGCTATCTCACTTATAGGGTTAAGAAAAGTATGACTTGTTTGGTTAATGATTAAAGTAACAAAAATTTAGTCAATAGCATTGAATTTAGCCAATACACACCTAAAACTATAATCAGTAAAGATGCTTTTTTCGCTAAGCTTGACGAGGTTAAACGCCTAATGGGAAAGATGATGAAGAGTCAGCGTTTGGGTTTAGGTGTTTTGTTGTATCTATTTATGATCGTTTAAGTAACATTCTTGCCGCGTTAAGTTTATTAACGTCTATTTTTAGGTGTAATACGGCTGAAGATGGGGTTAAATTAATTATCAAAATTAACCAATATGCCGCAAAAATTTCTGAGTTGATTGGTTATAATAAACAGGCAAAATCATCTGATTAATTCTTTTATTGGTATAAAACGCCTAAGCATACTGCTTGGCTTGCTCCTGTCACTTCAGGAATGTTGGATGGAATATGATTGATTCGACAATAAGCAAGCCATGCAAATGCAATTGCTTCCATATCATCACCGTTTATTCCTTTGTCATTTGTGGTTAATACTGCCCAGTTAGGTAATAATGTCGATAATCTTTGCATAATCAGTGGGTTTTTAGCACCACCACCACATACCAATAATTCGCAAGGTAAATTGTTACTGATGGGTAATTTTTCAATTTCATGTTTAATAGATACTGCAGTTAATGCCACTAAGGTTGCTTGAACATCTTGTGCCTTTAAATTCATGCCTGTCAGTTTTTTATGTAACCACGGTAAGTTAAATAATTCGCGCCCAGTGCTTTTAGGTGCAGGTAATTTGAAATATGCTTCATCAAGTAACTTATTTAATAAGTTTTGTTGAATGTGACCTGTTTTTGCCCACATCGCATCTTTATCATAGCTTTGATTAAGATTTTCATTTATCCAGCCATCAAGTAATACATTACCCGGCCCCGTGTCGTATCCAATGACTGTTTGATTAGGAATTAAGACAGAAATATTACTAATGCCGCCAATATTTAATATGACTCGATTGATGTGTGGATCTTGTAGTACTGCTTTATGAAAAGCAGGTACTAGTGGAGCACCTTGTCCACCATAAGCCATGTCTTTACGGCGAAAATCGGCAATGGTGATAATGCCAGTTTTAGCGGCAATAATATTGGCATCACCAATTTGCATGGTAAAAGGATTATTACCTGTTGGTTGATGGTAAATTGTTTGCCCATGACAGCCAATCGCTTTAATTTGATTTTTATTGATATGATTGTTTTGTAAAAATTGATTGATACTATTAGCAAATAATAGTCCAAGTTGATGATCAAGCTGACCTAAATCTTGTAATGTTGTTTGGTTTGTGTCGCATAGTGTTAGTAATTGTTGTTTAATTGAATTTGGCATCGGATAACAATCACTGATAATGGATGTGACTTTTCCTGCTTTGATATCAACTAGCGCGATATCAATTCCATCCATACTTGTTCCCGACATTACGCCAATATATAAATTTTGCATAACACTATCCTTGCCTAATAATTTGTCCTGTTTTGATATCTCTAATTTCAGAGGGCTGTGAGCGTTGCCCTGTTTCACCTTGTAAAATAGGCAATGTGTCACCAAATTGTTTAGTTACTTCAATTACGGTTCGACAAGGTTCATGACCAGAAAGATTGGCACTGGTTGAGACTAATGGTTTTCCAAATAGATCGCAAAGTTGGCAAACTAAGGGATGATTTGTTACTCTTACCGCAATTGAATTATATTGCCCCGTTAAAAAATAAGGCGTGGTTTTATTTTTGGGCATAAGCCAAGTAATAGGACCTGGCCAACTGGCAATTGCTTTTTGTTGTTGCTCTATTGTTAACGCTGCTTCATCTATATAAGGGATAAGTTGTTTAAAATGGCTAGCAATTAAAATCAACCCTTTATCAATTGATCGTTGCTTTAGTTGTAATAGTGTCATTACTGCCGATTGGCAATCAGGATCACAACCTAATCCAAAAACAGCTTCGGTTGGATAGGCAATGACATCCCCTTTTTTTAATCGAGCACTTGCTTGTGATAAAGTTAATAAATTGGTCATTAATATCAGCTATTCATTAAAACACAGTTGAATTTATATTAAACTGCAAGATTTAGATTTGCAAATGTGCCAATTTTGTTTTGATATGTGGTTATTTAAGAATAATGAATTCTTTTAATGATATTAAAAGATTATTCCCAATTTATTTGTGGATAATACTTAGCAGTCAATTCAACTACTTGTTGCATAGTGATGATTTCAAGCCTTACATCGATGAATTGACTAATGCCACGAGCAATAATATCGTTGTCAAGTACATAACAATGCGTGGTTTTTTGTAAAATATCATTCAGTAAGGGATTATTTTGACAAGCAATCATAACGCCATTTTGCCAAAAAAGTACGGCATCTTGCGTAGATATGAGTGTTGTATCAATATTTACTGAGTGATGAGTTGAAATTGTATGTAACATTTTTCCACTTTTTACTAAAATATCTATTTTACTTTGAATTTTTAAGAAAAAAGCAAGTTAACCTTGCTTGGTACATCTTTAATGGTTATTAGTATATAATAAGGATCATTTATTGAGCAAAGAATTCGTTATGAAACCGATTATTTTAGCTAACGAGCAAGAAACAATTTTATTGGGTAAACAGCTTGCTGAGCAATGTTTAAATTATTTATCTAATCACAATAGTGCGATAGTTATCTACTTAATTGGCGATCTTGGTGCGGGTAAAACAACGTTTAGTCGAGGATTTTTACAACAACTTGGTCATAAAGGTAATGTTAAAAGTCCTACTTATACTTTAGTTGAACCTTATCATTTTAACGATTTTTCAGTTTATCATTTTGATTTATATCGATTAGCTGATCCTGAAGAATTAGAGTTTATGGGCATACGCGAATATTTCTCTTCTCGATCAATTTGTTTAATTGAGTGGCCAAAGCAAGCACAAGGCATATTACCCATTGCCGATATTGAAATCCATTTGTCTTATTTAGCGCTTGAACGCAGTGTTTGTTTACAAGCAAATACCAAAATAGGTCAGTCAATTATTAATTTATTACATTAACAATTAGCGAAAATACTGATGAAAAAATTAATGGCTTTTTTTATGCTTTTGCTACTTTGTAGCTCAGCTAATGCCGCTAAAGTGATTATAGCTGTTGATGCTGGGCATGGCGGTAAAGATTCTGGTGCAATAGGTAAACATAATCTTTATGAAAAAACAGTGACTTTTTCTATTGCTAAAAAGCTTACCAATTTATTAAATAATGATCCTAATTTTAAAGGGGTTTTAACACGCAGTAGTGATAATTTTATTTCGGTATCGCAGCGTTCAGATATCGCGCGTAAAAACAAAGCTAATTTACTTGTGTCAATTCATGCTGATGCAGCGCCAAATCGAAGTGCTTCTGGCGCATCCGTTTGGGTATTGTCAACTAAACGTGCGGATACTGAACTGGGGCGTTGGCTAGAACAAGATGAAAAACAGTCTCAGCTATTAGGCGGAGCTGGTGATGCGCTTAGTGATGACCATAATCGTCATTTAAGCCAGGCGGTATTAGATCTACAATTTTCCTATTCTCAGCGTGTAGGATATGAATTAGCAACACAAGTTATTAAAGAGATGAGTGGATCAATCAAACTGCATAAACGTAAACCTGAACATGCTAGTTTAGGTGTATTACGGTCTCCGGATATCCCTTCTATTTTGGTTGAGGTTGGCTTTATATCTAATGAAACAGAGGAAAGTTTACTTGCTAGTAATACTCACCAAGATAAGATTGCAAGAGCAATTTATCAGGGTATAAAAAATTATGTAAAACAAAATCCTAAATTTGGAGAACGGCACTAATGGCAATACATATTCTATCACCACAATTGGCCAATCAAATTGCCGCTGGTGAGGTGGTAGAAAGGCCGGCATCTGTTATTAAAGAATTAGTCGAAAATAGTCTTGATGCAGGTAGTACGCAAATTGATATTGATCTCGAACAAGGTGGTTGTAAGTTAATCCGTGTTCGTGATAATGGTTTTGGTATTGCTAAAGAGGAATTAGCATTAGCTTTAGCCCGTCATGCCACCAGTAAAATTAGTACGCTAGATGATTTAGATTCAATTATTAGCCTTGGATTTCGTGGTGAGGCGCTGGCGAGTATCAGTTCTGTATCACGATTGACGTTAACTTCCCGCACCGCCCAGCAATCCGAAGCTTGGCAAGTCTATGCTGAAGGTCGCGATATGAAACCGGTTATTAAACCTGCGGCTCATCCCGTGGGATCAACGGTTGAAGTCTTGGATTTATTTTATAATACACCCGCGCGTCGTCGTTTTTTGAAAACCGATAAAACCGAATTTATGCATATTGAAGAGTTTGTTCGTAGAATTGCTTTAGCGCGTCCTGATGTCTCTTTTAATTTGCAACATAATGGTAAACTGGTTAAACAATATCGATCATCCTCGCTTGAAAAAAGGGTCGAATTAGTTTGTGGTCGAGAGTTTATGCAAAAAGCAGTTAAACTCGATTGGCAGCATGATGATTTACTTATTCAAGGATGGGTCGCTAGTAATGATGTTAGTGATCTGCAATATTTTTATGTTAATGGTCGTGTTATTAAAGATAAATTACTTAATCATGCTTTGCGTCAGGCTTATATTAGTCAAACTCATGAGCAGCAAAGTTATGTTGTCTTTTTACAACTTGATCCAAAACAGGTTGATGTTAATGTACATCCTGCTAAACATGAAGTTCGTTTTCATGAAGCACGTTTAGTTCATGATTTTGTTTATCAAGCTATTATGATGGCATTGGAATCCCATTTGTCTATTACGACTCAAGCGCCAGTCATTACCCCTAATCGCCAAGCTGCGGGGGGGAATATTTTTAATCAATTGGCTCAACCTAAAAATTATCAAGCTAACAGTCAACCAACAAAAAAATCGGGTAATTTTGCTAGAGAAAATACACTATATGGTCAATTAATTGATGTTGCTAAATCGGTTGAAACTAAACCGGAGCCAGCAAGATTATCTCACCAAGAAGATCAAATGACTGAGGGGCAAAAAGCGGTGATTGATGCGTTGTTTCCACAGCGAAGTACATCTTTACATTCCTTACAACAGCAGCTTGATAGTTCATCATTAGTACAATTTGGTCGCGTGTTAACGGTTATTCAACCAGATATAGCATTGCTTGAAAAGTTTGAAGATAATCAGCAAAAATTTATGTTGATGAAATTGCCTGTTGCTCAACAAAAATTTTCGGCAATTAAATTATTATCTCAAGATTCTGAAAAATTATTGATTCCATTGACCATTTTAATCAATCATAAAGAACAACAAGCATTAACCAATTATCAACCTCAACTTAATTTTTTAGGGTTTGATTTTTATATCGATAAAGCAAAACTACATTTACAAACCGTACCTAAAATGCTTAGAACGATGAATTGGCAGCAAATATTACCTGCTTTATTGGCATTGATTTCATCGTCAAAGGAAGATGCATTAGATCCGACCAAAATTGCAGATTGGCTAGCGAGTCAATGTGATAATACTCAAGCAGTAAGTTGGAGTGTGACCAAAGTGATCCAATTACTTGCACAGCTAGAGCAAATTGATAGCAATTTATTGCAACTAGAAACATTTTTACATCCTATTGATCTTCAATCTTTTATAAAATCCATGTAACTATGAATAAAGCAAAAGTTATTTCATTAATGGGGCCAACGGCTTCAGGTAAAACCGCATTTGCAATGGC
This sequence comes from Gilliamella sp. B2969, assembly GCF_026536195.1. Classification (NCBI taxonomy): domain Bacteria; kingdom Pseudomonadati; phylum Pseudomonadota; class Gammaproteobacteria; order Orbales; family Orbaceae; genus Gilliamella; species Gilliamella sp. B2969. The sequence goes on along the minus strand of NZ_JAFNOP010000007.1, from coordinate 7,711 downwards.
CCTTTATGAACGTTATCCAATTGATATTATAAGTGTCGATTCAGCGCTGATTTATCGCGATATGGATATTGGTACGGCCAAACCAACGAAACAAGAGCAGTTAAACTACCCACATAAATTAATTGATATATGTGATCCAGCAGAAAGTTACTCTGCCGCCAATTTTAGGCATGATGCTCTAATTGAAATTGAAAAAACGCTAAAAAAAGGGCGAATTCCATTGTTAGTTGGTGGAACAATGTTGTACTTTAAAGCGTTGCTTGAAGGGTTATCACCTTTACCTGTAGCTAACAGTGAAATTCGGCAACAAATAGAAGAAAAGGCCAATAAATTTGGTTGGCAAGTGATTCATGAAGAATTAAAAAAAGTTGATCCTGTTTCTGCTCAAAGAATTCATCCAAACGATCCACAGCGTCTTAATCGTGCTTTAGAAGTGTATTTAATTTCGGGTAAGAGTTTAACCGAACTTACCCAAGAAAGTGGTGAAGCATTACCTTACGATGTGATGCAGTTTGCCATTATGCCTTCAGATCGCGCGCAGTTACATCAGCGTATTGAACAACGTTTTTTACAGATGCTCGATCAAGGATTTGAAAACGAAGTGAAAGCGCTAAAATTACGACCTGACTTGCATTTAAATTTACCTTCGATGCGTTGTGTTGGCTATCGGCAAATGTGGGAGTATTTAGAGGGTCAAAGTAGTTATGATGAAATGGTGTTTAAAGGTATTTGTGCAACACGTCAATTAGCAAAAAGGCAAATTACTTGGCTACGTGGTTGGAAACAACCTGTTACATGGTTAAATCCTGATAATATGGATAAGGTTTTCGATCAGCTTTTTTAGGTTTGAAAATATTTTTTACTTTTTATTACTTTACTTTTTACCTCGAAATTGTTTTTTCAAAATGTAAAAAAGTTTTAGGTTAACATAATATTTTAGTATTTTTTTTTGTTTGATTAGTGTAAATTTATTAAAATTTTAGTTATTTGTGCATAAATTATTGTTGACCAGTTCAAGAGCTGAGTTTTTTATGTTATTTTGGTAAATAGACATAAGTACTTTATGTTTTAGTTAAATTAAATATTTTTAAAAAGTACGATTATATTATCTTCATATTATTATTTTCATCTTAAAGGATAAACTCATGTCAAAAGGGCAGTCATTACAAGATCCTTATTTAAATTTGCTTCGTCGCGAGCATATTCCTGTATCCATTTATTTAGTTAACGGTATTAAATTACAAGGGCAAATTGAGTCATTTGATCAGTTTGTTATTTTATTAAAAAATACTGTAAGCCAAATGGTATATAAACATGCCATCTCAACAGTTGTACCATCAAGATCTATCTCTGGATTGGTGACTCAACCTGAAGAGGAAAGCGAAAGCTGATTAATTCAGTGGAGAATCTGATTGTTTGAGCGATATAAAGGCGGGGAATCTGCCTTATTAGTCCATGTATTCTTCCCTCAAGAAAGCGATATCGAGGATCTGAAAGAGTTTGAAGTACTTGTTTCTTCTGCTCAAATTGAGATTCTCGATATTGTGACAACCTCAAGAAAAGCACCACAAGCTAAATATTTTATTGGTGAAGGGAAAGCCCTTGAAATTGCCGAAAAAGTTAAAGCGCTTGACGCATCAGTTATCTTAGTTAATCACACCTTAACTCCTACCCAAGAACGAAACCTAGAAAAATTATGTGAATGCCGTGTCGTTGATCGAACTGGGCTTATTTTAGATATTTTTGCACAACGTGCTAGAACTCATGAAGGTAAGTTACAAGTAGAATTAGCGCAGTTGCAGTATTTATCAACGCGTTTAGTTCGAGGCTGGACACACTTAGAACGACAAAAAGGTGGAATTGGTTTAAGAGGGCCGGGCGAAACTCAGTTAGAAACCGATAGACGTTTAATTCGTCATCGTATTCAATTGATATTATCTAGGCTTGCTAAAGTTGAAAAACAGCGCAATCAAAATCGACAATCAAGAAATAAAGCCGATCTACCTACTGTCTCGTTAGTTGGTTATACTAATGCTGGTAAATCAACACTATTTAATTCATTAACGCATGCCGATGTTTATGCTGCCGATCAATTGTTTGCAACGCTTGATCCGACTTTAAGACGCATTAATGTTGAAGATGTTGGCGAAGTCGTATTAGCCGATACAGTCGGATTTATTCGTCATTTACCTCATGACCTTATTGCTGCTTTTAAAGCAACATTACTCGAAACCCAAGAGGCCGCACTTTTATTACATGTGATTGATGCATCCGATCCAAACCTATTAGATAATATACATGCTGTAGAAGAGGTTTTATTAGAAATAGATGCCCATGATATTCCAACATTGATGGTAATGAATAAAATAGATTTAATGGAAGGTAAACAGCCTTGTATTGATCGTGACGAAAATGGTATGCCTATTCGTGTTTGGATTTCTGCTCAAAATGGTTTAGGATTAGATCTACTATTTACTGCATTAAAAGAAAGACTTGCTAGACAGATCCAAATTTGTCAATTAAGCTTACCTGTTCATTTAGTCAGGCTAAGAAGCCGTTTTTATCAGCTAAATGCAGTAGAACATGAAATTATAAATGAAGATGGTAGCTTTCAACTTGATGTGAGAATGCCGTCAATTGAATGGAATCGCCTCTGTAAACAAGAGCCAGATCTGTTATACTTAATTAATACGCAAAATAACAACTAATTGTTAAATGGAGCATATAAAATATGGCGTGGAATCAGCCCGGAAATAACGGACAAGATAACGATCCATGGGGAAATAATAATAAAAAACCTTCTAATTCATCCGGTGGTTTTTTAGATAAAATTAAAGACCTATTAAAAAAAGGTAATTCAAGCAATAATAATGGGGGTTCATCAAAAATTAAATTATCGATGAATAGCTCAAAAATTGTTATTGCAGTCATTGTTGTGCTTATTCTGATTTGGGGAATAAGTGGTTTTTATACTATCAACCAAAGTCAACGAGGTGTGATTACCCGTTTTGGACAGGTTCAACCAGAAATTATTCAACCAGGTTTGAATTGGAAACCTACCTTAATCGACAAAGTTTATGTCGTTGATACCCAAGGAACACGAAATTTTAATGTGCAAGGGTTCATTGTTACAACAGGTGAAAATTTAGTTTTTGTTGAAATGAATGTTCAGTATCGTATCAGCAATCCATTAAAATATTTATTTAATGTAACCAATGTTGAGGATAGTCTTCGTCAAGCTGCTGATAGTGCTTTAAGAACAGCGGTTGGAAGTTCTAATATCGATGCGATTATTTCCGATGGACGAGCCGCGCTTGAAAGCAGTACTAAAGATGAATTAGTTAATGTAATTACGCATTACGATATGGGGATTAACATTGTTGATTTGAACTTCCAAGTTGCTCGACCACCAGATGAAGTGCAAGATGCTTACGATGATGCTATTCGTGCTCAAGGTGATAGCGAACGTGAAATTAAACAAGCTGAAGCAGATAAAGTTCAGTTAGTGCAACAAGCAGAAGGTAAATCTGCAAGAATTTTAGCTGATGCTGATGCGTATAAAGTTCGTGTAGAACTTGAAGCGGCTGGTGATGTTGCACGTTTTGAAAAAATATTACCTCAATATAAGGCTGCCCCTCAAATCACTAAAGAGCGTTTATATATTGAAACAATGGAAAAAATATTAAGTAAAACTAATAAAGTTGTTGTGAATGATAAAAGTGGTAATTTAATGGTGTTACCGTTGGAGCAGTTATTAAAAAATAACAGCGAAAAAATGGCTACACCAACTACGTTGCCAAATCAAAACAGTGATTACAATTTTAATATGCCAAGCTCTTCTGATGCGATAAAAAGTGCACCTCAACCAACTAAAGAGTCACAAAATGGTGCTACAACCCGTAATAATAGTTCTACCAGCAATACGACGCGGACTATGGGACGATAAGGAGAAAAATGAATATGCGTAAATTATTGATTCCTATAGTTTTGATTTTAATCGGTGTGTTTTTTTCAAGTGTTTATGTTATTGAGGAAGGCACCCGTGGTGTTGTTTTAAGATTTAATAAAATAATTGGATTATCCGAACCTGGTTTACATTTTAAAATTCCAGGTATTGATAGTGTTAAAGTTATTGATGCTAAAATACAAACCACCAATAGTTCTAATAACAGTAAAGAACAACGTTTTTTCAATGTTCAAAAGAAAGAGTTGATAGTTGACTATTTTGTTCAATGGAAAATTGTTGACTTCAATCGCTATTATGAAACAGTTGCCGGTGGCAATAATGTTGAAGATTTACTACTTGCTCGTCTTAATGGTCGTTTAAGAGCGGAAATTGGTAAACTGAGTAATAAGGACATTATTAATGACTCGAATGCGGATACTAAATCGCGTAATTCTTTAATGATTCGAGTAAAAGATGCTTTAAATGGTACACATCAAGATTCTGTTGATAACGCACCAATAGATAAATTAGTTGCAGATACAGAAAAAGATCCCGAAAGTAGTAAAACGAGTCTACGCGCTTTTGGTGTTGAAGTCGTTGATGTACGTATTAAACAGATTAATTTCCCTGCTGAAGTTTCAGGTTCTATCTATGCCAGAATGCGAGCAGAACGAGAAGTCATTGCCCGCGATAAACGTTTTGAAGGCGTAAGAAAAGCGGAAGAAACTAGAGCGGCAGCGACACTTGAGGCAACAAAAATATTATCTGAAGCTGAACGACAATCACGAATTATTCGTGGTGAAGGTGATGCTAATGCAGCTAAACTTTATGCTGATGCCTTTGGTAAAGATATGGAATTTTTTAGCTTCATTCGAAGTTTAAAAGCTTATGAACAAAGTTTTATTGGTAATGACGTTATGGTTATTAGCCCAGATAGTGAATTTTTCCAATACATGAAACTAAAATCGAATAAATAACAGAATGAGTAATAGTCTATGAGTAATAATGTTGTTGTGCTAGGTACGCAATGGGGTGATGAAGGCAAAGGTAAAGTTGTTGATTTACTCACAGAAAAAGCAAAATATGTTGTTCGTTATCAAGGTGGGCATAATGCTGGCCATACGTTAGTGATCAATGGCGAAAAAACAGTATTACATCTTATCCCATCAGGTATTCTTCGTCATGATGTTATAAGTATCATTGCGAATGGTGTAGTACTTTGCCCTGATGCGCTAATGAAAGAGATGAAAGCGTTAGAAGATAAAGGTATTCCCGTTAAAGACAGATTACTGATATCTGAATCTTGCCCTTTAATTCTACCTTACCATATTGCATTAGACCAAGCCCGTGAAAAAGCACGTGGTAGTAAAGCGATAGGCACCACAGGTCGAGGTATTGGCCCTGCATATGAAGATAAAGTCGCTCGTCGTGGACTTCGAGTTGGTGATTTACGTGATCGCCAAGCTTTTGCTGAAAAACTAAAAGAAGTAATGGAATATCATAACTTCCAATTAGTCAATTACTACAAAGCTCAAGCGGTTGATTATCAAAAAGTCCTTGATGACACATTAGCGATTGCAGATATTTTAGTGGCTATGATTGCAGATATTCCGACGCTATTAGAAGACGCTCGGAAGAAAGGCGAAAGAATCATGTTTGAAGGTGCACAAGGTACATTACTTGATATTGATCATGGTACTTATCCTTTTGTTACCTCTTCAAATACTACTGCTGGCGGCGTAGCGACAGGATCAGGTTTTGGTCCACGTTATGTTGGCTATGTGCTAGGTATTGTTAAGGCTTACTCTACTCGTGTCGGTGCAGGACCATTTCCAACAGAACTCTTTGATGATGTGGGTGAATATCTTTGCAAACAAGGTAATGAATTTGGTGCAACAACGGGTCGCCGTCGTCGTACTGGATGGCTAGATGCGGTTGCTGTTCGTAAAGCCGTACAACTAAATTCAGTTTCTGGTTTTTGTTTAACTAAACTTGATGTGTTAGACGGCCTTAAAGAAGTTAAAATCTGTGTTGGTTATCAATTACCTAATGGTGATGTGATTAACAATGCACCGGCTGCTGCTGAAGATTGGAGTTTAGTCAAACCTGTATATGAGTCTATGCCAGGATGGAGCGAATCAACGTTTGGTATTAAAAGTTATGATGCGTTACCACAAGCAGCAAAAAATTATATTAAACGGATAGAAGAGTTAACTGAAACCCCAATTGATATTATTTCAACAGGTCCAGATCGTAGTGAAACCATGATTCTACGTGATCCTTATCAAGCATAATAATTAGAAAATCGGGATATTATTCCCGATTTTTTATTTTTAGGATATTAAAATTAAAAGTAGTTAACTGAGTATGAGGACATTATGGCTACAATAGGAACGCCGTTATCACCCACTTCAACTAAAGTTATGCTTTGTGGTGCAGGTGAATTAGCGAAAGAAGTCGTGATAGAGCTACAACGGTTTGGTTGTGAAGTTATTGCTGTTGATCGCTACGCTAATGCACCAGCAATGCAAGTTGCACATCGTTATCATGTAATCAATATGTTAGATGGTCAAGCTTTAAGAAAAGTTATCGAAGCTGAAAAACCTGATTATATCGTTCCAGAAATAGAAGCAATTGCAACTGACACTTTAGTCGAATTAGAGCAGCAAGGCTTTACAGTTATTCCTACAGCAAAAGCAACACAACTAACGATGAATCGAGAAGGTATTCGTCGGCTAGCCGCTGAAGAACTAAAACTACCAACTTCACCTTACCGATTTGCTATAAATGAACATGAATTTAAAAAAGCGGTTGAAGAGATAGGTTTTCCTTGTTTTGTTAAACCCGTTATGAGTTCTTCAGGAAAAGGACAATCACTGATACGTAATCATCAGGACATTGAATTAGCATGGACATATGCACAAGCAGGTGGGCGAGCTGGTGGGGGTAAGGTTATTATCGAAGGTTTGGTGGATTTTGATTATGAAATTACTTTATTAACTGTTCGACATATTCATGGTGTTTCATTTTGTCAACCAATTGGTCATCGTCAAGAAAAAGGTGATTATCGAGAATCTTGGCAACCTCAAGCGATGTCTGATAATGCACTAAAGTTAGCAAAGGAAATTGCAACTAAAGTAACTGATGCATTAGGCGGACGCGGTTTATTTGGTGTCGAATTATTTATTAAAGGTGATCAGGTTTGGTTTAGTGAAGTTTCACCACGTCCACATGATACCGGTATGGTGACGTTAATATCACAAAATCTTTCTGAATTTGCGCTGCATGCTCGCGCAATACTTGGTTTACCTATTCCTGTTATTGAACAATATGGCCCGAGTGCATCTGCTGTTTTATTAGTAGAAGGAGATTCTAAACAAGTTACCTTTGTTAATTTAGATAAAGCATTAAGTCAGCCACAAACAGATTTACGTTTATTTGGTAAGCCAGAAGTAAAAGCAACGCGCAGAATGGGTGTTGCGCTTGCTAGAGCACTAACGGTTGAGGAAGCGATTAGTAAAGCGAAGAATGCAGTAAAACAAATCACGATAAGCTTATAAAGTTACGTTTAGCTTAAAAAGCAATCACTCGATAAGAAAAATTTGAAATTTATAAAATTGGGGGTTGACGTAGGCAAATGAAGTGAGTAACATACGCAACCCTTGAGACAGCAAACTGATACAACAAAATGTTTAGTTAAATTTAACGCTGTCAGCTCTTTAAAAAGAAGAAACAGACAATCTGTGTGGGCACTTGCGAGACGAA